>NZ_JBJMLX010000532.1:0-19460 GCF_045805085.1 Niastella sp. | reverse complement strand
ACCTTCATGTCATAGACAAAATCAAGGCCGGTTTGCCGGTTGATCTGTTTGAACACCTCCTGCAGGGGGATATTCTTTTTGGAGATGGAGACTGTTTGCGCATCACCGCTCACAGCATACACCTGCACCGTTGTTAAGAATAGTAAGGCAATCGTTAGTTTCATGCTCATAAGCTTTTGGCTATGGCTACCCGCCCGCCACCAGCGGGCATAGCCATACAATAAAACTTTCATACTTTTACTTAGTTTTTGGTTTGTAAATATTGGTTGTTGAATCGACTAATAAACAGCCAAAGCATTCGCCGGAAGTGCTCGCTACACTTCCGGTTCTTTTGACTGTAAAGCGTTTTTATCTGGTAACGATAATTTTCCTTCCTTCTACGGTAAAATGCACTTTACCTGCTATTTCAAAATAATTGAGCAATTGCCTGAGGTCTTCTTTCCGGGAAACCACCCCGCCCAGCTGGGTGTCTGGTGAAATATCCCGGTATTCCACCTCCACATCATACCACCGGGCTATCTGGCGCATGATGACTTTTAGATCTGCATTATTGAAATAGAATTTTCCGTTCTTCCAACCAATTACTTCTTCTGTCTGAACTGGGATGGGTTGGGATAGCTGGGATGACTGGGATAGGGATACCTGTTCGCCTGGTTTCAGGATCACTGATTGTTCTCCCTTTGCCTTTTGCCCTTTGCCCTTTGCCTTTTCTTCATTGGCGATCTCAACCTTCACGCTTCCCTCCAGCAGCGTGGTTTTCATTTCCGGCTCATTGTCATATGCATTTATATTGAAGTGGGTGCCCAGCACTTTCACTTCCAGCTCCTTCACTTTAACGATAAAAGGCCGGGCCGGGTTCTTCGCTACTTCAAAATAGGCTTCGCCGGTGAGCTCAACGGTGCGGTTGCTGCCAGTAAACGCTACGGGGAATTGTAAGGCGGAAGTAGCATTCAACCATACCTTGGTGCCATCTGGCAATACCAGTTGATATTGGCCTCCTCGTGGGGTACTGATGGTATTGCTTATCGTTTCTTCTTTACCTGTGCTGCCCGGGGCGTACATTATTTTTCCATCCTTATTTATAATGCTGGTATTTCCCTGTTGCGCCAACAGGCCGGCGCGGGAACTGTCGAGGTCGATCACGGCGCCATTGGAAAGGGTTAAGGTGGCCCTGTCTTTGCCTGGCACCACCAGCGATGGATGGGAGCCGGGATGCGCCTCTTTCGAAGCTACTTCGTTTTGTTGAGAAGCGGGTTGACTATAGTAGTAAAGCAGCAGGCTGGCGACAATGAGGATGGAAGCAGCTGCCATAAATGTCCAAAGCTTCCTTCTATAAAAAGGGATCACCTTCTTATAACCGTTGATGCGGTCTTTGATCGCCTGAAGGATCTCGATCCGCAGCTCTTCCGTTTGTTTCGTTTCGGAAACAACTGTTTCTTCTTCATCCATCCATTGGTCGTACAGCTGGTGAAGCTGCTCCTGTTCTACGGCAGTAGCGGTGCCGGTCAGGAATTTTTCGGCCAATGCGGCTAATAGTTGTTCCTCGGGAACACTCATATGGCAAGTTTTATACTTTAATGAGTGTTAAACTGACAATTTACCCTTGGTCGTTCTTAATTTTTTTTGAAAAAATTTACAGTAGGAGGAAGATGGCAGCATCACCCAGTTTATCTCTCATGATCTTCAATGCTTTGGTGAGATGGGCTTCGGCGGTCTTTTGGGAGATGCCAAGATCTGTGGCTACCTGAGCGAGCGATTGATCGAGCAATTTATTTTTTACAAACACCAGGCGGCATTTATCAGGTAAGGCAGCTGATAGTTCTGTAATCCGTTCCAACATCCATTTATTGTCCAGGATGTCGGCAAGGGTGGCGGGGAGCGCTTGTTTTTGAAGGGTTTCTTCGCTTATTTTTTCAGCCTGTCGTTTTTTGCGCGCCAGGGTTACATACACTGCGTACCGGGCCATGGCTGCTACATAGGCAGGAAAGGATCCAATAACCAACGATTGTCGCTTTTCCCAGAGGGTAAAAAATACTTCCTGTACGATCTCCCGTGACTCGGGGTCTGATTTAAGATGTTTATGCGCCACAAAATAGAGCTTTTGCCAATACCGGTTGTAGAGTTCAGTATAAGCAAGCTCATTATCCTGTTTTACCAGGGCGAACAGATCGTTATCGTCGGCAGCGTTGTGCATGTATGCGGTCCTCACACTAAATTGCTAAAAAAAATCAACACCAGCTAAAATAAATTAATATATATACAGGCTTTTAATCGCCTTTATCCTTTTTATCGGCCACATACTGCGAGGGGGTCACCTTAAATTCTTCCTTAAAGAATTTGGTGAAGTGTTTCGGATTATTGAACCCTACTTCATACGCCACTTCGGCCACCGTTTTTCCGCTTTTTTCGAGCAACTGAGCAGCCCTTTTCAACCGGATAGAACGGATGAACTCGATGGGTGTTTTGCCAGTAATGGAAAGGATCTTTCTATACAGGGTTACCCGGTTCATAAACATAGCCTGGCTGAAATCTTCCACTGAAAAATCAGGATCATCTATATGTTTCTCAACGATCTCCAGGGTCTGTTGCAGGAATTTTTCGTCAACGGAGGTAACTGTTACTTCTGCCGGGTTTACTTCAATTTGTTTCTGGAACCTTTTCTGCAGTAACTTTTGCTGGGCCAGCAGGTTCCTGATGCGGGAGGCCAGGATCTCAAAGGTGAAGGGTTTGGTAATGTAATCATTCACCCCCACTCTCAACCCTTCCAGTTGTTTTTCCTCACTTCCCATAGCGGTAAGCAGGATAACGGGGATATGGGCCGTAAGCGTTTCGGTTTTAATTTTCCTGGCCAGCTCCACGCCGTCCATCAACGGCATCATAATATCGCTCACCACCAGATCGGGATTGAGCTGTTTTATTTTTTCCCAGCCTTCTTTTCCGTTCATGGCTTCCTCCACATGATACTGTGCTTTCAGGTTGTCTTTTAAATAAAAACGCAGGTCCTCATTATCTTCTACTATTACTATTGTTTTCTTTCTGCCGCTCTTTTGGTTCTCTTCCTCCATGATCTTTTCTTCATCTTCTATGAGGATGGGGTTGGTGACGGCCCGGATGGAAGGTTCATACACCTTTCTGGCAGGCAGCAGTACGGTAAAGCTGGTGCCTTTATCGGGTTCGCTTTGAACGGTGATGATGCCGTTGTGCAATTTCACAAACTCTTTGGTGATGGCCAACCCAATGCCGGTGCCCTGGTTCACCATACTTTCCGGCATATCGGTTTGAAAAAATCTTTCGAAGATCTTTTCCTGCTTATCGCCGGGAATGCCGATGCCTGTATCTTTTACCTCTATGGCCAGCGTGCCATCGGCTTCTGCCGTTACAGGCGGATTATACGTTAGCCGCACACTCACCAGGCCGTTATCGTGCGTATACTTAAAGGCGTTGGAAAGCAGGTTGAACAGGATCTTTTCCACTTTATCCCGGTCAAAATAAATTTCGAGATGGTCGATCCCGGACGAGAAGGAGAATTGGATCCCTTTCTTTTCTGCGATATCCGTAAAAGAGTAACTGATGTCTTTACTGAAACCGACAATATCGCCTATGGAAGGATGCAATTTCGTTTCCTGCACCTCCATTTTCCTGAAATCGAGCAGCTGGTTTACCAGGTTCAATAACCGTTTGGCATTCCGCTGAACCAGGTTTAACTGCTTTCTCTGCTCTTCGCTGCTAGCCTGCTCGATGATCTTATTTAACGGAGCCAGGATGAGGCTTAACGGGGTGCGGAACTCATGGCTTACATTGGTAAAGAATTTCGTCTTTAACTGTTCCAGCGCGTTTGCCCTTTCTGCTTCCCGGCGTTGTTGCTGCAGTTCAAAGCGCATGTGGATCCTGTCGAGCGTAAAGCGCCGTACCAGCAGGAAGATGGCGGCCGCTATCAATACATAAATAAGATAAGCGACCGGTGTTCGCCAGAACGGGGGCTTGATATTGATCTGTAAAGTTTTTACTTCACTCCACAAACCATCCCTGCTTAAAGCCTTTACTTTAAAAGTATAGTGACCCGGGCTAAGGTTGGTATAAGTGACCCGCCGCTGGCTGCCGTCGGCATACAGCCAATCGGTATTAAACCCTTCCATCATGTAGGCATACTTATCGCGGACGCTGCGGGCGAAATCGAGCGACGTAAATTCAATGGAGAACACATTTTCCTTATACTTCAGATCGATGCTTTGCACCAGTGCAACGGACTGTTTCAGCAGCATACGGCCATTCACCAGTTCACCTGGTTCAATCGTATTGTCTAACAGCTGAAAACCCGTGAAAAGAATGGCAGGCCGGTAAGCAGGCCGTTGAATGACAGCAGGATCAATAATATTAAAACCCGAAGGGCCGCCGAAGACCAATTCGCCTGCCCGGG
Organism: Niastella sp.; assembly: GCF_045805085.1. NCBI lineage: Bacteria > Pseudomonadati > Bacteroidota > Chitinophagia > Chitinophagales > Chitinophagaceae > Niastella > Niastella sp. The sequence goes on along the minus strand of NZ_JBJMLX010000532.1, from coordinate 15,043 downwards.
TCTTAAGCGCTGCATTTTCATTGAACTCGCGGTTCTGCAGGTTATTACGCTCATCATAATTGATAACCGATAAAGTGACCCCTTTTTTGTTTTGCACCGGAATTACATTACACAACCCGTTGGAGGTGGAGATCCACAGGGTGTGCCGGTTGTCTTCGAGCACATTCAGCATGATGTTATCTGGCAGGCCATCGGCCGTAGTGAAGACCTGAAAGCTTTTTGTTTGCTCGTTGAACAGGTTCAACCCCTGCCTGGTGCCTACCCACATGCGGCCCTGGCTGTCTTCTAAAAAACAGATGATATCATTGCTGCTTACACTGTTCTTAACCTTCGATTGCTGGTAAAAAACAGGAGTATTGGTATTCTTTTCAAAAACGGAAATGCCATTGGTTGTACCTATCCATAAACGCCCCTTGCTGTCCTCGGTAATGGCCGAGATAAAGTTGATGGGCAACGGGCTTTGCGGGCCTGGTTTAGATTGATAATGGGTGAACCGGTTGGTTTTCCTGTCAAAAAGATCCAACCCACCCCCCAATGTACCTACCCATAAACGTTGTTCCCTGTCTTCATAGATCTCCCACACCTTGTCATCGGACAAACTCGAGGAGTCGGCATCATTGTGCAGGTAGTGGGTGAATTTTTTTCCATCAAAACTGCACAGACCGCCGAAGTAGCTTCCGATCCAAAGGATGTTCTCGTGATCGATCCACAGGCTGACAATTACATTATTGCCTGGGCTGTTGGCATTGTCAGGGTCGTGCTGGTATTGTTTGAAGGTATTGTTCTTCCTGTCGAAATAGATCAATCCGCCCCCGTTGGTGCCGATCCAGAGATTGCCGTACCTGTCTTCCACAAAGCGGTTCACATCATCGAACGGCAGGTTCCTGGCATTGGATTCATGGTGATAATAATGCGGGAACTGTACAATATTGCCATTGAAATAATTAACGCCCTGTTTGTAGGTTCCCAGCCAGATAATGCCATTATCACTCTTATAGACTGCTGTAATGCTGTTTTGGTTAAGGCTTTGCGGATCTTTGGGATCGTTCAGCAGGTAACTGGTCTTACAGTTGTTTTGCTTGTCGATCAGCGTAACACCCCCATGATCGGCGGCCACCCAGATCAATCCCTTGTTGTCCTGAACGATCTGGCTGACCAGGTTGGAGCTCAGCTTCGACGGAAATGAACTTTCATTAAACTCCCTTACCGTATTGTTCTGTGGATGAAAAAAGAACACGCCATGCGTGTAATGCCATAACCAGCAATCCCCGTCGCTGTCGATAAAAAGACTATAGGCTATGTTGCGCTTTTTCAACTCCTGTAAAGCCGTACTGGAAAAAACGATCCTGTTTTCTTTTAGATCATACTGCTGCAGGAACCCGCTTTGATATACCAGCCATAACTTCCCGTCTTTTGATTCCTGAACAGCCGAGATCTTTTCAGTGGGGCCGGCCTTTACCTGCTGCCGGAAAGGCCTGGCGCTTTTTTCTTTAGATGAGTACAGGTAGAGATCGGAGTTGTCGTACAAGAACCAGTACCTGCCGTTGTTCCCTTTTACGATACTGAGTATTCCGCCGGAGGGCAGGCCAAGCGTGTGTAAATAGTTATAATTGTCCGCGTCAAATTTCTCTGTCTGCGAATTATAGATACAGGCGCCGGCCCTGGTGTTCACCCACATTTTTCCATCGGGCAATTCGTACAACGCGAGCACACAATTATCGTTTAACGAAGTGCTGTCATTGTATTTCTTATTAAATATTTTAAAGGAATACCCATCATAGCGGTTGAGTCCCGACAGGGTGCCAAACCATAAAAAACCGGTTGGATCTTCCAGGATGGCATTGACCTGGTTGTGAGAAAGACCCGAAAAAATATCCAACCGGGAAAAATTATACCGCTCATTTTGAGAGAAAACAGCGAGCGACCACAACAGCAAAACAATCGAAATAAGAAAACGCATCCACATCAATTTTAACTTAAGGAGATCGTGCGCTTTTGGCGCATTCAATCCCCTTCTGCATTTCTGCAAAATCGCGCATTAAGTTAACAAATGGAGCGGGATCAGACAGTTTTTTTTAATAAATCAACTTTACCCCGCTACTTTTTCGTTTTTGCTCTGGAAAATTTAATCCCGGGGGCAACCATAAAAAACAAAAAGGCCGTCGCTTATTGTTGACGGCCTTCTGTTAAATGATATAAACGTTCCTATCTGGGCTTCACATAGATGCAGGTATCATAAATAATACGGGGTGTAGAGGCATTATAGGAATAGCTGATGAAAAATGTTTTGGTGGCGGGGTCATACCGGTTTTTATAATTTGGATCGCTCACTGATGGCGCCATTCCCCCATCGGGCATATTGGTTACAGTAACTGAATTATCAGCATTTACTGTAAATACCGGGTAAACACCAAAGGTTGATAAAGTTCCATTATTGAAAAAAGGCTGTGCTTTCATCCCTATAGAGGCGGCGCCCGTGGTAGTAAACTCCACTTCATCGGCCACGAATGGCCCGGTGTAAGCTGCATTGGGATGGGTTACATTGCCTTTTACCAGGTAAATACCATCATACTTGTTTCTTCCGCCGAACGAATAAATAGCGCTGCCAAAGTTATTGCTTATCGTTCCTGCAGAAGCGGAGGTGATCTTTAATGGGAGCGCATAGCTTTCATTAAAGTCAAAATCGTTGCTGATGGTTATAGAAATGTCAACCTGGGTGAGCCGCGTTCCTTTTTTTATAATTACCGACGACGGGAATTTACATACGGTAGTGGGAGGAACCGTATAATCGGTGCCATCGGTGGTATTGTATAACGACAATGCGGCCGTATCGAGGGCCAGGTTTACTGTTATGTCCTGCGAAGCATTATCGATACCGGAATAACTGACGTTTAAATTTATAGCAGTAACCTGCCCGGCGGTCACTGTTCCAAGGTCAGCATAGAACCTTGGATATTTCGAAGCTACAGAAGCCACATTATCACCGGTATTGGCAAATTCCACCACATTCTTTGTGCCTGAATCCGGATCAATATTCATGGCATCCTTTTTTAAACAGGAGGACAGCCCGGTCAGCAGTGCACTGAATAACAATATATTTATTTGTACTTGTTTCATGTTTGCGATTTTTTATTACATACTATAATGCCCAGAAAATTAATGAGGTGAACACGCCCACGTTCTTAGGCACATTGGAAGAGTTGTAGGCGCCTTCAGATGATGGATATAAGATCCTGGTGGGCAGGTGATCGGGCCTGGATGATTCTGAAACGGAAGAAGCAAAAGTTTCTTTCCCCGAGGCGCCGGCCGTATTTACAAGCGTTGGATAATGGGTGCGGCGATATTCATTCCAGGCTTCGTCGCTGTTGACCATATTCAACGCGATGTATTTTTGGGTGATGATCGCTTCAATTTTCTGCTTGGTGTCAGCAGCTAAAGAAAGGTCGGTAAGGTATGAGGCATTGGTGGAGATATACGTTGCCGCATCAGCAGCCGGCGATCCTGCTATTTTGCCATCAGGTTTTGTATACAAATAAGTGAAAGAAGCGGTGATGCCATTTTTAAATAATGCTGCGGCATCTCCGGCAGGCAGGATGCCTCTTACTACCGCTTCTGCCTGCATGAAATAACTTTCTGCGGCAGTGATCACCGGCATACCCGCACCTGGTCCTTTTAAAGCACCGGTTGTATCATTACCGGTTGTTCCACCTCTCACAGTAGCCGGGTACCATAAAGACCCTTCGGGGCTTGGCGCCACGCTGCTGTTTTCAACGCCCAGGCGGTTGCCAGGCGTTTGGGGAAACTGGTAATAAGAAGCCTTGCCTCTGTAGGGGTCCTGCAATTTGGTACCATCGTAAAACGACAGGATAAAGGTGGAAGGCATCCAGGCTTTGTTGCCGGCAGCGCCGGTGTTTGAAAATGCCCAGGTGGTCCATTTAGGATTTTGCCGGTTATTGTCGCGCAAATAGCCGGGATTTATTAAAGCATCGCTGGTCAAAAATCCATCGCTGCTGAAGGTGGTATTGGCAAAAGTTACTTTACCGCTGCTATGTAAGATCAACCGCAATTTGATGGTATTGGCCAGCTGTTTCCAAAGGCTTAGATTCCCTTTGAACAGTACATCATAGCCGCCCAGCGCTTTAATTCCTAAAACACTACTGCCCGAGTTGATGACACTGATGGCGGTATCGAGCTGACTGGCCAGATCTTTATAAATAGCTTTTGCATCCATATACTCAGGTGACAATTTCGAGATGCCATGCAAAGCATCCGTGTATGGAACATCATTATAGGCATCTACCAGCATCTGGTAATCGAGCGCTTTCATAATTCTGGCTACTGCGCTGTAATAAGTATACGTGGGGTCAATGGCTGCTTTATCCATGATGGCCTGGTAATCTTCCAGGTTGTCATAAACATTACTCCAAAGGTTTATCCAGTTAGTGGTGGTAAAGTTATAAGTAATAGCCACGCCAAACGCGCCATATCCACCTGCATTCGCCATGTAACCGCCCAGCTGTGCGCCGTAGGTATTAAATGCATTTAAACTGCCCCCGGTTGCCGTTAGCGCCTGTGGTAAAATGTTCTCAGGAGAAGCAGAAGTGGCATCATTCGGATTGGTATTTATATCGAAATATTTTTTACAGGAGGTTGCACCCAGTATTATCAATCCTGTAAAAATTATTGTATGTATTTTTTTCATGTGTGCTGATTTAAAATTTAACGGTAATGGTTCCGCCGTAGTAACGTGATGGTGGCGCCTGATCGATACTGTTCAAACCGATGCCATTGTTATCGGTTCCGCCGGCGCTGAATTCAGGATCGGTATAGTAATTGTCTTTAGACAGCCACATTAATAAGTTGCGGCCCTGGGCGCTGATGGTAACGCCTTTGATGTATTTGGTCTTATTTAAAAGAGAAGTGGGAAGATCGTATGCCAGCGCTACTTCTCTCAACTTCCAGAATTTGCCCGATGTAATATAGTTGGAAGTAACATCGCGGTTAATGCCATCTGTCCAGAAGCCATTATTACCATTACCATTTTTAACCGTGACATTGGTATTCGGCATAAACTTGCCAGGACTGGAAGGGTCAGCAATAACCGAATTAGGAAATACAAAACGCTCGCGATTGTAAAGACCGGTGCGATACCCCGTTCCGGACCAGTCGAGCTCGGTACCAATACCATTGAACACCTGGTAGCCGCCCCGGTATTCGAACAGGAAGGTGAACCGGAAATTCTTAAACCGGATAGTACCATCCAGGCCCAGCCGGTTTTTCGGTTGTCCATTGCCCAAAATAGAGATGGTATCAGCTTTTGTGGGCAAACCGGTTATACCGTCAACGATCACATGTCCCTGCGGATCGCGGTTATAGTCAAATCCCATAATTACTGGGAAGGGCTGTCCTGCTATGGCATAGGAATTGGCCGAGCCGCTCGATGACAGCGAAAGCTTTGGCAGATCGGCGCTGATAAAATTCACCTTATTATCGAGGTATGTGTAGTTGCCGCCAACAGTTACTTCAAAATTTTTGGTTTTGTAAGGTGTTACATGGGCGGTCACTTCAAGACCACGGCTTTGGGTTTGGCCGGTATTGGTTAACAGGTTGGTAAAACCGGTAGCATTGGAGATGTTGGTGGTTACGGTTTGATCATCTGTTTTTGTATCATACCAGGTAACGGTAGATTGAAAGCGGTCATTGAACATATTGAGGTCAAAACCTATTTCATATCCTTTGGTAATTTCAGGTTTCAGGTTGTTTGACACCAAAGTATTGCCGACAGTATAACCAGCCATTGCTCCATAGGGAAATCCACTGGCCTGGTTAAAGGTAGGAAGCAAACTGTAGGCGCCGAAGGTAAAACTATTACCCAGGTTCACCTGTCCTACCTTCGACAGGCCTGCCCTGAACTTCAGATAAGTAACCGGGGTTTTTTCCATAATTTCCGGAATAGCGTCGGAAGCTATAAAGGAGATATCAGCGGAAGGATAGAAAAAGGAGCGGTTTTGCGGCGCCAGGATCGATACCCAATCGTTGCGGCCTGTAGCATGCAGGAACAGGTAATCCTTGAAGCCTATCCGAATGTCGCCATAGGCGCCAATCTGGCGGGCCTTATAGTTAGCTTCCCCTACTCCGGGTGTTCCCACGCCATTGTTTACATTAAACAAATTGGGCACGGCCAACGCATTGGCTGCCACTGAAACCGTTTTGGATTGGTCCTGGCGCCACTGCGCGCCTGCAATTATTTTGAAATCGAATACGCCCTTTTTTATGTTGTACTGACCAAAGGCATCACTCAGGAGTTCGGTGGTATAGGCACTGTAATCAGCAACAGAAGCAGGGATATCGGTCTTTGAACTTCCATCGGTATGTTTTGCAAAGTCAGTATAGTTAAATGCACCAACCGTATTTTTACCTGAGTAGTTCTTGGTCACCACTCCCTGGCGGGCTATCAGATCAAGACCGGTAACAGGGGTGAACTTTACTTCTACATTGGCAGTGAAGTAATCGTTCCTGTTCTTTAGCCGGTTGTTGTCGGCCGTGAAGTACGGATTCTGGTACCAGGGATTGTAAAATCCGTTGGGATTGGCAAATTTATTATTCCTCCAGTCTTTATATTTAGTAATATCTACGTTTGAGGGCATGTTGAGCAGGTTCACATACATATCCCCGGTACGAGAAGTAATGTCGTACCGGTTTTGTATATAGGCTGCACTATAAGTAGCAGCGATCGCATTTCCCAAACGGCGGGTGCCATTTACCCGGACTGATGTTTTATTAAATTTATCGCCGGGCGTGGTGCCTTTTGTAGTGGCATACTGACCAGACATGAAAAAAGTAGATTTCTCATCTCCATTTTGCAATGAAAAATCGCTTTGATTGGTTACCCCCGTCACCCAGAATTTTAAATGGCCGGGGTTATAGGCGTAAATGGCCGAGTCCTGAGAACCATCTTCCAATGCAGGGCCCAAAGGTTTTTTGATGCCGTCGAATTCAGGTCCATATGACTGGTTTTCGAGGTAAGAAAATAAAGGCCTTCCATTTACATCAGTGCCATAAGCAGAACCACCGGGACCAAATTTTTTCTGCAGCTTCGGAAAATAAGACAGGGTTTGAAACATGGTGGTATTTGAAAAGGTAACTTCAGTTATTCCTTTTTTACCCTTTTTAGTAGTAATTACAACCGCGCCATTGGAAGCCTGCGAACCATACAGGGCGGCAGCCCCTGCGCCATTTAATACCACCAGTTCTTCCACATCTTCGGGATTCAGGTTCGCTAAGATATCATTCGGCACGATCACGTTGTCAAGCACCACGAGGGCCTGGTTGTTACCAGTGAGCGATCTTTGTCCGCGTAAAGTAAGGCGAAAACTGGGGTTTACCCCGCCAGACGTTCCGCTGATCTGCAGGCCGGCTACCTTACCCTGCAGGCCACCAGCAATGCTGTTCGATTTGCCGGCTATCAGCTGCTCCGGTTTGATAAGCGTATTGGCAGTGCCAATTTCTTTTCTTTTTGATTTAATACCGCCTGCCGTAACGATCACTTCATTCATCAGGTTGTCTACACTTTCCAATGTGATGATCATGGACGTTCCCTGAGCCTTGATGTTAAATGGTTTGTAGGAAACTGCAGAAACCGTAAGGCTTGTGCCGGCACCAGCCTTCATAGAGAAGTTGCCATCAGCATCTGCTACTGTGGCCGATTTGGTGCCTTTAATTACAATGGAAGCGTTGGGGATGGGTGCGCCGGTTTTGTCGACGACTCTGCCTGAAATGGTTTGAGCCTGGGCAGATGCGCTAAACGCAATGCATACCAGCACTGCAAGCAGTGGTAGTAATTTTCTCATGTGTGTAAATTTTTGGTTTTGTATTTAACCGAATTAGCAGTACCACGGTTAAATGTGTGAATCAATTCAAATTTATCATGATAAGTGATACATCATGATAAATATGACCTAATAAATATTAACCACTTTTTATTAAAAATTAACCTGGCGGGAATGGGGAGGGATATGCGCAAGTGGCAAAGGATCATTCATTTATGCTATATGTGTATAGATATGGTAATTATTTAAAATGTAAGTGCACCGATTGGACAATGGCTTTCGGGCAAAATTTGTTTAGCAAAAGGTTGTATAAAATTATTTTTAATGTTTAATTGCGCATTCGCTGATGTGAAATACTGATAGATTTTTTTAAGATGGTTAGAATCCAGTTGCTCCGATTTTAAGTTGCGCACCTATAACTTTGCTAATCAGTTCCATACTTTTTTAAGTTTTTTAACCCCCATATAGCAAGAACCAACTCTAACACAAATCCAATTAAAAAATAAAAGCCCGGAACCCCGTCTAAAGCCAGGCTTACTAATCTGCCAAGCGTCAACCCTCCCATAAAAGTAATATTGGTAATAGTTGCGGTGACCCATAATTTGGATTTAATAATGCCCATAATCCAAATCACGGACATGCCCAGGTATAAACCCATCATAGCCCTGAAAATATTTGCCAGGTTGATAGCGTCTACTTTAAAATCAAACAGCAACGGCAGAATCATTTGCGGGTACAAGCCATAGGCCAGCGCGATGGGTATGATAACAAGTATGGAGACAGTCAAATGCAGGTTCTTTGAAACGGGGCGTATCAATGATTGTTCTTTTTGATGATTAAAATAACTTTATCAGGTTTGAGGGTAATGAGTGCTTTCATCGCCGGTACATGGCCTGTTGGCTTAATCTGATAACCTGAAATTCTCTTAAAAAAGTATATAAAAAGAAGGACATTTCAACCATGGCGAAATTATTTCATGTAGTTTTACCATAGTTAGCGTTACACTTCGTAATTAATTTACCGAATTGTCTTAAAGAACTCAGTGATGTCCTTCGCTAATAAATTTGGTTGTTCCATGGCAGCAAAGTGCCCACCAGCAGGCATTTCTGTCCAATGTTGAATATTGAACCCTTTTTCGATGTATGAACGAGGTGGTGTTGGTAATTCCTTTGGAAACTTTGCAAAACCAACAGGTACTTTTATAAAATCTTTTTCTCCTAATGCTAACGGCTTCTTACTGTTTTCATTATAAATTCGAATAGATGAATGAATGGTTTGGGTTAGCCAATATAAAGTCACATTAGCAAGCAGTTCGTCCTTTGTGAAAATATTTTCAATATTATCCTTGTTGTCACTCCATCCGTTGAATTTTTCTATTATCCATGCGCATAAACCCACCGGAGAGTCATTTAATCCGTAAGCCAGGGTTATGGGTTTTGTACTGTGCATATAAGCATATGCACCTTCTTTCGCAGACCAATCAGCTCCTGTTTTTTGGAACGCTACTACTTCTTCTGAAAGTTGTTCGCCTTCTTTGAGATAAGGTTTATAAGAACCGGAAATATAATTCAGGTGTAAGCCAATTACATTGTTTGGATATTTAAATGATAACCATGTGCTGATGCCAGAACCAATATCACCGCCCTGAGCTCCATACTTATTGTATTCTAATTCGTTCATCAACTTATGCCATAAATCTGCAACAAAGGCACTGTTACAACCCTGATGTGTAATTTTATCAGAAAATCCAAAACCAAGTACAGAAGGAATAACTAAATCAAAAGAAAACCCGGAATCAGTTGTAAGTAGTGGTATCAGTTTCATCATTTCTAAAAACGAACCAGGCCATCCATGTGTAATAATTAGTGGAATTGATTTTTTCCCTTTACCTTTTATGTGCATGAAATGGATTTTATATCCATCAATATCAGCAATAAAGTTAGGATAAGCATTTATTTCATTTTCAACTTTACACCAGTCAAATTTGTGTAGCCAATAATCTGTCAATTCTTTCATGTAGGAAAGATTGGCACCGTAGTTCCAACCAGAATCTGTTATCTCATCTGTCCATCGAGTGTTCTTCAGTCTTAATTTTAAATCGTCAAGTGCTTGTTGAGAAATATTTACTGAAAGAACTTGTATCATTTTGAATAAGCTTTCTTTTAAAATTTTTTAACCGCCACTACCATTAAAGTTATGCAGAAAAGTATCGTATATTTATTTCAACATACACACACTAATGCGAAAGGCGTTTCCAATTGCTAAAAACATAACGGTGGATGGCTTTTAGTCCAATAAACATTGGGATGGCCACGACAAGAGAAAGAGGTCCTTTAGCCTTGAAGGTGGTGGTGCGGGTAATTTGGCAACCGCCCTGGTTGTTATCGGTAATCACGAACTGTTCTATTATAGATTCGACACAAGGACCAAAGTACAAGTCAGTTTTTACCAATTGGAACGACAGTTTATGTCCAGGAACCCACTCTGTGATGCGCTGTTGAATCGTGCCTTTATCAGACACACATTCCCGGGTGCTTCCCACTCCTCCCTGTTTGTCGGGCAGTCTGCACTCCAGCGGTTTTGGTAGTCCACATAGCAAGTAACAGGGTTTTTTGTCATCCATTTTGGAATTGAAAAGCAAAGGCCAAAGCTCCCCAGAGCTCGCATTATAATTGTTTGTAGTTTGAACGACCATGCTATGTACTGTTTACAGAAAAAAGCTTTATACAATATTGGCATTTGAGTTACGTAGCTTGTGAGCTTTCGCTGCTTAGCGAGTAACTTTACAATTTGTAAATCTTAAATATACTAATTAACAGGTTAGGCATCAGGGAATAATTTATTCCAATAATAATATTCTATTGCCCTGACAGCCTGGATGCTTTCCATTCTGCATATTATTAACCAGGGCTGTTTCACTGTTCTTCAGTTTTCTACGCAACTTGTCCAGTAATCACACTTTCTTCTATTGGATGAGCAAAAAACGCTACGAATGTGCTCAATAAGAAATGAGCGGTTCAATACCGCAGGGTTCTACCGGTTGATTGTGATGGTACCAGATTTGCAAAGAGAAAAAAAGCCTTCATTACCCCTTCACATATAGCTCGCAAATGAACTGCTGTCCAAAAGCAGTGAGCATTTCACTATACAAATACGCGCATAGTCTAATCAATAATTATTATATATGAAAAGAATCAGCCTGACTGCTTTGGTGGTTTTAAGTACAGTTGTCTTTCTCGCTTCCTGTAGTAAAACGTCAGTAAAAACGCAATCTCTTTTGAGCAATGGCTTTGCTGAAATAGTGTATGTTCAAACGAATGATCCTGTTCAAAATGCCATCATTGCTTATCAAAACAACGGCGATGGGCAATTGCAGCAGTTGCCGGGAAGTCCATTTTTAACAGGGGGGAAGGGAATTGATCATGATTCCATACGGGTAATATATTCAAATGCCTCTGATAACGAGATTATTATTTCGAATGATCGTAGATTTCTACTGGCTGTTAATTCGGGATCAAATACTATTGCTGTTTTTAACATCAATAGCGACGGAACGTTATCAACTGTTCCCGGTTCGCCCTTTCCCTCGGGCGGCGTGCTTCCTGTAAGCCTGGCGCATTGGCAGCAATATATTTATGTGGCCAACAAAGGCAGAACGTCCAACCAAACACCTAATTTTATTGCCTTTAGGCTGGAGGGTGACGGATCGCTTTCTCCGGTGCCCGGCGCAAGAGCAGACCTGCCTACTAGCTCTTCTCCCTGCCAGGTATTGGTGTCAAGAAACCTTCCTTTTTTATTCGGCTCAGAATTCACGAATAATATCTCAGACTACACGATGAACAGCAATGGCTCATTGGGAAGCTTGCCAGGGAACCCTAATGTACCAGCGGCTGATGTACAGGGATTATGCCAACACCCTTCGCAAAATATTCTATATGCCGGGTTTCCCCAGGAAGGAGTTACAGGTGTATATGAAATTATTCCCACAACAGGGGCACTCACGTTTAAAACCTCGGTAAGCGGGGCTGGCGCTAATATGCGTATAAACAATGGCGGCAGTCTTTTGTATGTTTTAAACCCCTATAAAAATGCCGTGTCGGTATTTAATACGTCTGATGCCAGTTCACCATCGGTACTGGCTAAGTTAACACTCAAAAATCCCGGCGTAATTTATCGTAATCATGCTAACCCCTACCCCAGCAGTGAATGCGCTTCTTTAAGCTTATCATCGAACGAGCAATTTCTTTTTGTGGTAAGTCAAAATACAAATTGGGGATACTCTCCCGACACTGCTAATAACAATTGGCTGCACATATTAGCGGTACAGGGCGACGGAACACTAACAGAGCCGGGTGAACCCATGCAGCTTCCGGTAGGGAGAGCCGTATTCCCCAGAGGCGTGGCGGTATATAATATGAGTTACAATTAACAGCAGATGATTTTCACTTTAATGTTGAAAATAAGATGTGCATTGCCCATTGGTCGGATCATAGTGCGCACTCTCAGGTACTGATGCCGGCCGGGGGGGAATGTTCTTATGCTTTTCCATCTCTTTATTTTACCAGATCATGGGTTCATGACCTTTCAGGAACAGGTATCGTTTTACATCTTTATAGGCCGTATTGGTCAACGCCATATCATCGGGTCTTTTTTCATGCCTGTTCTCATTGTCGCGCACCATTCGCCCCCCTTCAAAGCGGTTACTGCTATCGTAAACGATAACCTGCCCATGGGCGCTTGCGACTGTCAGGGTTCCTGTCCCGTAATCAAAATCCAGACTCATGACGGCACCGGCACAAACAGTTAAATAGCCGTACCAATGCCCATATAAACCTTTTAACCAGATGGTGCCATCATCACATCCGAGTTGATACCCCCATACATGCGCGGTGGCACACAAGATGGTATTACCTCCATCAACCTGGTGTACTACTGAAAACATGCCGGCCCCTTTTAAAACAAGCCCGGGTGTAATATTTTTTAACGGCAATGCAAGAGCACTTGTGCCTGGATCACGGGCACACAATAACACCTGCCAACCGTCATTTATTTCGCCGTGATCTTTACATTGATAATTAAAGGTTGCATAGCAGGGAGGGGCTCCACGCGCTATTACAACAGCAGCATTTACCCATTGGTCATCGATCAGTTCCATTAACAGGTGATTTGAATTTTTGGAACCTGCTACAACGTACCTTTCATCGGGTGAAACATCTATATGAGGCGTTTCCAGTTGAAAAGTAAAGTTGCCGGCAGCTTCCAGGTTATCCCAGCTTTCTGTTTGAATAAACGCCGCTTTTGTTTCATCGATCACAAAAATACCTTTTTCACATGCCAGTCCTATTTTTTGGCCGGAAGGAAAAACCACCACCTGCTGAATACCCAGCTGCCCTAATGTGCATGCGCCAATACCGTCTATTACGCCGGGGTAATTTTCCCGAAAGTCCTTTCCATAACTGTCAGGTTTATGTAATGTTTTGATAACGGCGCCATGCCACCCTTCTGTAATATCTATTCTATCGGCATAAACTTTGGCAAAGAACTGTTTATTCCAGGAAGTACCAAATGTGATCATCCCATCCTGCGGGGTAAATGTATTATTATTGATCAAATATACCCGCCGTTCTTCATGCCAGTTACCAATATTCGCCACCAGTGAATCAGCAGAAAGCAGTATGACCTTGCTTACACATTCAGTAATATTTTTCAGGTTCAGGGGAACAGTATCGGGCGGGAACAATTGACGTAATTCCTCATACTTACCTTCCCGGTTATAGTGTATCACCTGTTCCAGCACATAACCGGCCATGTTGGTCCGGGTGTCTTCAGGAACCCGGCCAGGAAACCTTTTATGATCGAGGTAGTACTTATCGAGCCACTCGTTCATTTGGTCTTTGTACGCTTTTCCTTCTTTTATCCATCTTTCCGATGCTTCGTTCACCTGCATATCAATTATATTTTATCTGCAGCGCATCACATTGAACATTGCCTATTACCAATAAATGCGGAAAGTAATCATGCGATGGTTTTATGGTGCCTGCTACTGTAAGGTTTCCATTTACCAGGATGAGTGTATCTTCCATGTTGGTATCTTCACCCAACGCTTCAAGCGTAGCTTCGGCCCATTGCTGATTAAGGTCGCCCTTTATATATGTATCTCCATCGAGGAGGATCACGTTTTGAACGTCTAATTCATCAAATAGTTCATACCGGCTCAGGTCAAGCTGCTGTTTGGCGGCGGCCAGGGTAATAAATATGGGTGTGGCGGATACATTGCTATCAATTACGCCTGCCAGGGTGCTACGCGGGACAGTCATATATTTCTATTTATTTTCTTCTGTTAATCTATCCTTGTCAATGGCCCCCTGTTTTTAGGGTCTGAGTCGTTTGTGGCTTTTCGGCGTTCTATATTTTGTTAAATACCAGATAGTCCCCCAATTTCCAAGCTATGCCGTCTTTACTTGTCTCATAAGTCATTTTGAAACATTTGTCAGAAAGCTTTTCATAAATGAAGTGCTGAAACATAAGTCCTCTTTGCGGATAATATTCGTTTGTTGTCAGAATAAGTTTGCCATCTTTCCAACCATCACTAGCGAACTTTCTGTATCCTTGAAAATTATCAAATGTGTACGCAACAAATTGGCCATTTAACATATCAACGCCCCACATTGATAAAGCCTTATATCGGTTTGGGAGTTTGTCTTTGTGTTCATAGCTTATCCAACTACTGTCAAGCGACATTTTAAAGGTTAAGTCCGCAGATATTTTTTTGCCATTAGAAAATTCGCCATCTCCTGTCCAACTGCCTACAAAAAAATTAATAAAGTCTTCAGTTAATTTGTGGTTAGAATTAGGTGCCTGGGCTATTGAGTAAGTTGTTGACCATGCAAGAAAAAGAACAAGAGCTAATTTGCTTTTCATTTTATTTGTGAAATTAAAATTCAAATTTTAATACTCTTAACCGTTTGTCAAATAAATCGAATTGTCTATTTTGTTTGTCGTTGATTTTATTGAATATTGCCAAAGACCTGCTCAGTAATGATCCTCCATTCGAGAAAAAAAATTAAAAGGGCTTGGCATTGGATCGGCGGTCTTTGTGATAGGCACAATATTGCACTGGAGTTTTTACCCGCATATTCGTATTGGAAGAAGATATCATCTTGAGGCTGTAACTATGAATTTGTAGGCTCTAAAATTGTTATTTGTCGTCAGGT
>NZ_JBJMLX010000531.1:0-5569 GCF_045805085.1 Niastella sp. | reverse complement strand
CTTATAAAGGTGATCCTGCCACTTTTCTTTTGTTGTGTATTGATCATCCACTCAAATAAACTGGGGTGATTAATGCTTGACACGATAATATTAATAGTACCGCCCATCGGCCTCGATGCGGCCTTACCCGTTACATCAATGGATTGATTAAAACGAAAGGCGCAACGTAGCACATTGATCTCATCCTCATTCTGCAATTGCAGTTTGGCAATAAACGACATGGTAATAGTTTTTTAAAACAATTACAAGATTATCTGCAGGGCATACCCTACGCAGATACGTATATTATTTTGTACTGAAATGGTTGGCCCTCCGCGTCAACGGGGGGTGTGTAGATGTGCAACTATCAGAGATACTTAAAGCAGTAATGTTGTGCAATCAAATATATGTATTATTCGAATATATAATGCAGTTACCAGGTATTTTTTTTAAAGTACAAATTTGTACTCAACCCGGTATATATTTAAACCGTTTGTTGTCGGATAATTGGCTTGATGTGATCGTATTTAATTCCTTCCATTGATCAAACTCACCACCACCTTTATCATCATCTCTTTTTCCACCGGTTTACTTTCGGCAATCATCAGGGTAATAGCCACCAGGGCATTGTCTGCTATTCTTTTTGAACCATCGCGGCGGTACAGGATTTGGTTCTTTTCCATAAACCATACAAATAAAAAAGCAGCTATGCGTTTATTGCCATCCGAAAAGGAATGGTTCTTTACCACGAAATATAACAGGTTGGCGCCCTTCTCTTCGATACCCGGGTAAACGTATTGTCCATCAAAGGTTTGGTAAATAGCCGCTAATGATCCCTGAAAAGAATCATCTTTTTCATTGCCAAATAAAGAACTGCCTCCAAATTTTTCGCGCAGTCCGTTTATGGCCCACATGGCTTCTTCGTAATTTATTTTATATAACTCTTCCTCAGTTGTATCGCTAATGGCCAACACCTGGTGATCGTATTGATCCAACACATCCAACGCATAGGCGTAATCCGTAACCACTTTCAGCAGGGTGGCTTCGTCAGCAGGTGTGGCTTTAAAATTGTTGGTCATGTTTCAAAAATTCCTGAAAGATACTGGAATGCAACTGAACTGTTGCAAAAAATGCAACAGTTCAGCTATTCTTCAAATTGACCAAATTCACCACCACCTTTATCATCATATCTTTCTCCTCTGGCTTGCTTTCGGCAATCATTAAAGTGATAGCTACGAGTGCATTATCTGCTATCCTTTTTGAACCATCAATCCGATACAAAATATTGTTCTTCTCCATAAACCATACAAACAAAAAGGCCGCTATTCGTTTATTCCCATCTGAAAATGAATGATTCTTGATGACAAAATATAACAGATTGGCTGCCTTCTCTTCTACACTCGGGTATACATAGTACCCATCGAAAGTTTGATAAATTGCGGCCAATGATCCCTGAAATGAGTCATCTTTTTCGTTACCAAATAATGAGCTGCCTCCAAACTTATTCCGCAACCCCTTTATCGCTAACATAGCCTCATCGTATGTAATTATGTATAACTCTGCTGAAGTTGTATTTTGAATTTCAAGTACCTGGTGGTCATATTGATCTAACACTTCCAGGGCGTAGGTATAATCGGTGACTACTTTTAAAAGACCAGTAGCCTCTTCAGAAGTTAGTTCATGATTGTCAACCACATTGGCTAATAACCTTACGGTTTGTTTTAGCTCTTCCAGTTGCCTTGATTGTTCCCGTAAACGCTGCTCATTTACAGTATATCCTTTAACCAAATAGTCCTTTAGTACTTTATTGGCCCAAATACGGAATTGGGTGCCGCGTTTTGAGTTAACCCGATAACCAATTGAAACAATCATATCCAGGCTATAGCACTCTAAACTCCTATTTACCAACCGATTACCCTCTTTTTGAACTGTTCGGAAATTCCGAACAGTTGCTTTTTTCTTTAATTCGCGAGATTTATAAATAGCCATGATATGCTCACTTATGTTTGCCTTACTGGATCCAAAAAGTTCCACAATTTGGGCCTGACTTAGCCATACGGTCTCATTTTCCAATTTTACGTCAATAGACATCCTTCCATCAGCCGTCTGATACATAACAATCTCTCCTGTACTTTCCATACACAATGGTTTAATGGTTTCAAATGATTAATGCCAGAATCGATACTAATCATTTGCTGATAACCGATGAAATTCCCCCTATATAAAAACAGTCAGAGTTTCATTATAGACCAAACCGCTTTTAACTTTTTTGCCATAGTACAAAAATAACTTTTGAGGGTTCAAATTTTTACTCGCCCAACCACCCCTCCAACACCCCATTAAACTCCACCGGCCTTTCCATCATCGGCGCATGACCGCATTGTGCCAGCATTACCAGGGTAGCATTGGGCAAATAATGCTCAAACTCCCGGGCTACATGTGGCGGCGTTATTCTGTCATTATCGCCCCAAATAAGTAAGGTGGGTACTTGTATGGCAGGCAGCAGGTCGGCTACGTAATGGCGTTGGGCTGATTTGGCTGTGCGTACAATACTCATGCACTTGCGGGCATCGGTAGTAATGCCAAACACTTCATCAACCAGCGCTTTGGTGGCTACCGCCGGATCATAAAACGTATAGGCTACTCTTTCACTAATGTATTCATAACTGCTTCGGCGCGGATAACCGCCCATACTCGTATTTTCATACAAGCCTGAACTACCCGTTAAAATAAGCCGGCTTACATTTGCCGGATGGCGATGGGTATATAGAATGGCTACATGTCCGCCAAGGGAATTGCCAACTAGCACCACATTGGTAAGACTGTTCTTATCTATATAAAACTCCAGGTAATCGGTGAGGTAGGACAGCGGATCGTTGTTGTGCCGGTCAAAAATGGGCAGCTCGGGGATGTGTAATTCATAGTCTTCCTGAAAATGTGCTATTACCCCACGCCAGTTGCTCAATCCGCCAAACAACCCATGCAACAATACCATGCTTTGTTTCATGTTTTTTTCAGCAAATCTATCGGCATCGAAAACGCGTGGTCGTGATCTCAATCACAAAATTTACGGCCGGAGAGTAAGATCCTTGCCCGGCTTACTGCTTCGCGACTGATGTACAGGTACCGCGCAATATTGGTGAGCGAGATCTTCTCCACAATCGCCGGCCGGTGTTCCAGCAAAAACCGGTAGCGCTGGATGGGACTCTTTAATGAGAGTATATACTGGTGCTCGGCCTGCTGTTCCATCAACTCCTGATATAATTGTAAATTCACATGCAACAGGTTCCGGTGCTGATCGTACAATGGCTGCAGCTTTTTGGTATTAATGCGTAAGATCACCGAATCTTCCAACGCGGTTATGCAAACATTTGAGGGCGCTTTTTTATGAAAGCTTTCACAATTCGCCAGGAAATCATCAGTAAAACTAAACTTCACGATCTTCTCTATGCCTTCATCATTCAACAAACTGAATTTAAACTGGCCGCTCAATACAAATGCCGAATACCGGGCCACCCTGCCATATCGCAAAAAGGTTTCGCCCTTACGGATATACCGTATGGTAGCCAGGTTATCCAGGATCTGCCACTCTTCGGTGGTTACCTGCGGATACTTCTTACTCAGGCGCTGATAGTATGGGGGTAATTCCATTAGTTGTGTAAATAGGGAACCAAAATAATAATTTTCTACAAAAACGCCATCAACTGCTGGTAGCTGGTTATTTTTTTTAATCCGGGCATTGGTTCATATCGCTCATATTTGTCATACCACACTACATCGAGGCCCAGCTCCTGCGCTGCTTTTATTTCTGACTGCAGGTCGTCGCCAATTACCAACACGTCTTCTTTTGCATATCGATGACGAAGTATAATCTCAACAAACACATCTTTCTTTGTTTTGTTGGAAGTGGAAGGATCAACTATATGAATTTCCCGGAAGTCATTTTGCAAACCCATGCGGTCTACCTTGCTTTGTTGCATATTCGGAAAACCTGTTGTCACTAAATATTTATCAATAGGCAGTTGCCGCACCAGGGCATAATCTTCGAAGGGTTCAATGGGGGCATTGTATACCAATTGTTGTAACAACGCAATACTCTTTTTTGTAAGTTCCTCGCTAAACTGATAGTCGTTTGCAATGTGCTGAAAAGGCCGCCGCATTACTTCATCCCTGATCTTGTCCATATGCTGTAGTTGCGTTCCATCCTGTTCTAACAATTCAAACAAAGGCGCAAACAAAGTATGGCCAATGGTGTATACAGAATAGATGGTGTTGTCCAGGTCAAAGATGATGGCTTTCTTCTTCATAAAACGCCCTGTTTTTATAAATTTACGTAACTTGTGGTCATACCCTGGGTCCTATGCTACAATATGCTACTTATACTAAATTCTATTCGCCTGTTGATGCGCAATTCCTGGTCTCCCTGTTAGAAAAACATCATATTCCCTATACCATGGAGCATGAGGTGAACCAACTCGACAAGGTTTATCTTGGAGAACAGGCTGAGGCAATGTATGCGCTGCAAATCCCCAAGGAAAAATTCAACCACGTTAATCACCTGCTGGCCGAACAAGCCATAAAAGATATGGCTGAACCGGGTTTTGAACACCTGATGCAAACTTATTCTGTTAGTGAATTGCAGGAGATCATTCATCACCCCGATGGCTGGAACGCCTACGATCTGCAGGTGGCCACCACCATACTATCTGAAAAATTACAGGCGCCGGTAACTTTGCCTTCTATTCATACGGATAATTTTAAACCTGTACGGCTTGAGTGGATCTGGATCCTGCTGGGTTACATCGTGAGCCTGCTGGGCGCGACTTATTTCTTTTATCTGGCCATTGCCGGCTTCTTCAGCGGGCTTGTTGTTAACCAGGCTAAAAAAACGTTGAAGAATGGTACTACCGTAAAAATGTACGATCGATGGAGCCGTATGCATGGCCGCGCTATCATGATCCTTGCGGCGGTTTGCATGGCTATTAACTTCATTTTGTTAATGAATTTATTTAGAACCAGATAGGGAAATTATTTCTACACCTGCTTTTTAACTCGTTTTTACTTCGGGATTGGTGGTAAATGGCCCATTATTGAACAACAAGGTTTGTGTGGGTAATGCAAATGAAATATTCTCCTTTTTAAACGCATTCAAAATAGCCAGGTAAATAGCCTGTTGCCTGTCCATATACAAATTATAATCAGCGCTTAAAACATAATACACCACTTCAAAGGTGAGACTGAATTGACCGAATGCTGAAAAATGCGCGCGGTCGAATACGGTGGTTTCCTGGGTCTGAATGATCTCTTTTACCATGGCTGGCACCCTGGCCACTTTCTCGGGCGGGGTATTATACACGATATTGAAATTAAACACTACCCTGCGTTTTTCCATTCGTTTGTAATTGTGAATGCGGGCATTCACCAGGTTGGTATTGGAACAGATCAACTGTTCACCGCTTAACGTTCTGATGCGGGTACTCTTCACCCCGATGTATTCTATTGAACCCATTTTATCATCTACAATAATAAAATCGCCTACTTCAAATGGCTTGTCGAAGAAGATAACAAAATAGTTGAACAGATCGCCCAG
>NZ_JBJMLX010000530.1:0-22642 GCF_045805085.1 Niastella sp. | reverse complement strand
TACTGCTTTAATTTATTCATATCCAGGTTACGCTGAAACCACTGGTACATGTTGCGTGAACCCAGACTTTGATAACCCTGCGAAGGCCGCTGTGCCTTGTTATTCGCATAGTTCAGCGTAGTGCTTATTACCAGTTTGGGGTTAACCGTTAGCGAACCGCTGAAAGAAAGATTGTTTCTTTTTAAATTCGTGTTCGGTTCAATACCTTTTACATCTGTATTGTTGTACGATAAGCGAAACAAACTGTTTTGCCCGCCACCGGAAAAGGAAATGCTGTTGTTCCAGGTATGCCCGTTCTCAAAATAGTCTTTGATATTATCAGGATGCGGTACAAAGGGAGTTTCTTTTCCAAAATCAGGATCACCAGGATAAAACGAATACTGATGCCGCACGGGGGTACCATCCATAACCGGCCCCCAGCTTTCATCCCATTCCCCATCTACAAATTTGGTGGGCACGCCATTGATATTGATGGTAGAAAATGAAAGGTTTGAACCGGCGCCATACGTATTCTGCAAGGGTAAAAAATTACCGGCCTTTTCTACGGAAAAAGCAGAACTGAAATTCACCACCGGCTTTTGTGCATTCTTTCCTTTACGGGTGGTGATCAGGATAACACCAAACTGCCCACGCAATCCATACAACGCTGAGGCAGCCGGGCCTTTCAGCACATTGATCGATTCTATATCATCCGGGTTTATATCCTGTGCCAGGTTGCCATAATCGCGGCCATTGCGTAATGCATAGTTGGTATTGGAGATGGGCGTATTGTCTACAACAACCAAAGGCTCGCCGCCGCCGGTTAAGAAATTGGTACCACGGATCTGTATTTTCTGGGTACCGCCCATACTGGCGCCTGATGATCCGGTCAACTGCACACCTGCTATCTTTCCACCCAGGCTGCCCAATACATTCTGTTCTTTTGCAATCGTTAGGTTATCGCCTTTTATTTCCTGGGTTGAATAACCAACCGATCGTTCCTTACGCGAAATACCCAATGCGGTAACGATCACTTCTTCCATTTTACCGGTCCCTTCTTTTAGTGACACCGATACATCGAGTGTTTCATTGTCTCTGATGGTGATCTCTGTAAACTGCGTGGTAAAACCTACGGCCGATACCTGTAATTTATATTTACCTGCCTTTAACCCGCTCAGGTTAAACACGCCGTCTTTATTAGCGGCCGTACCTCTGTCGGTACCCAGCACCATTACCGAGGCATTGGCCAGCGGCGTGCCCGTTTCATCGGTTACCCGGCCGCGTATGCCACCATCGTATGGTGCAGCGTCAATAATATTTATCTCTGTCCTTTGTTCCTGGTTTTTGATCTTCTTTATAACAATGTTCCCATCCACCTGGTCGTACCGTAACCCGGTATGTTGCAACAGGTCGATCAGGATATTATTTACCGGGGCTTTGGAAGCCTGGTAATTGATATGGTCAATTTCGGCCACATCTGCCGTGCGATAAGTGAACGCCAGCTGGGTAAGGGATTCAATTTTTTTGATAGCCTCCTTCAGGGAAGCATTTTTCAAATCAATGGAGATGATGATCTTGTTCAGGTCCTGACCATTGCCCGAACGGGCCATTAGCAGTCCGCTAAAAGTGAGTAATATAGCCAGGATAGATATTCTCATGAACAACGCTTTGTATCTCGATAGCAATTTTGGGCGGCCGCCGGCAATAATGCACAACGTACTATGCCTGTACGTTTTTACATACAAATTCATAGCTTTGAATTGTTTTAAGTAATTCTTTGAACAGGATTATTTTCAAACATGCGGAACCGCTTCCAGGTCGCAACTGGGGCGGTTCTTTTTATTGTATTATGGGGGCGAATAGTTAGTGTTGTACATAGCAGTTTATATTTTGGTATTTAATTTTATTGAATCACATACATCTTGTTCTCCAGCTTTAACCGGGTATCGGTAAGGTTACAAAGCACCTTCAATGCATTCTCGATGCCTATTTCGCGCCGAAACGAGGTGGTGATGCGCTCATTGGCCAGGGCTTCACTTTGCACGCGAATGGTTACATCATAGTTCCTTTCCAGGTCGGCCACTATATCGCGGATAGTTTCATCGTCATATTGCAGGTTGCCCTGTTGCCAGGGAGCGGCTTCGGTAATAGCCTGCTTTTTTTGTACCACGGAATTACTGGTGTTGCTTACTTTCACCTGTTGCCCCTGGGTGAGCACCGCCATTTCTTTTTCATTATAATTCACACGCACCTTACCCCGGCTTACCGACACAATGATGTTCTCCCGGCCGGGATAAGCGTTTATATTAAATGCAGTGCCCAGCACCAGGGTGGTCACTTTTCCGGTATGAATTAAAAAGGGTTGTTTATCGGCGTGCTTTACATCAAAATAAGCTTCCCCGGTCAGGTACACTTCTCTTTTCCCGGTGGCAAATTGTTGCGGGTATTCCAGCGCGCTGGCTGCATTCAGCCATACCTGGGTACTATCGGGCAACAGCATATACCTGTATTCTGACCGCCCCGTCATTTTTTTGGCCAGGCCTTTTGTTGCGGCAAGCGGCTGCATTGAAAGCGGGCGCGTCATGAACCAGGCAACACCCACTACTCCTGCAATCACCACGGCAGCCATCGCCAGTATTAGCCGGGTCTTTTTTGCCGGCTTGGCAATAGTAAGCGATTGTTCGTTCCAGTTGGGTTTTGTTATAACCAGGTTGCCCAGTTCATCAACATAGGTCAAAAAGGAACCGGGTTGCCCGGTTTCCTGGTACGCTTTCTTTATCAATTCCCTTATTAATTCATTATGAGCAGCTTCGTTGATGTAGGAAAAGAATTCATCGAACTCCTTCCTGGTGCAGGTGTTGTTCAGGTAATGTTTGAACAGGTATTTGATCCTTTCTTCCATGGAAAAGGGTGTTCCTTTCTTTGATAGACGAAGCAACCGGCCAGGGTTCCTATTCCGGTTTAAATATTTTTATATAAAGGGAAGAAAAAAGCGGGCGCTCCTGAGCAGGAACAGGCGAATGGATTGCAATGCGGTTGATAACTGGTTCTTTACGGTATGTTTTGATATAGCCAGGTGGTCGGCTATTTCCTGGTAATTCAGTCCTTTTTCGCGGTTGAGCTGATAGATGAGTTTGCGTTGAGGCGGCAGTTGGTCTACCGCTTTTTGAATGATCTGGCTGTATTCACGGGCCACTACATTGTCCTCCGTCTCATTTAAACTCCCGGGTTGATTTTTCCAGATTGTTTCTTTTAACCGGCTTTCGGCTGCAGCCTTGCGTAAAAAATCAATGACCTTATTTTCTGTAAGGCGGTATAACCAGGCTTCTACATTCTGAATGGTGTGAATTTGAGAGCGGTGCTCCCAGAGCTTTAAAAACACTTCCTGAATGATATCCCGTGCGTATTGGTTGCTGCGGGTCAGTTTCAACACCAGCGTGTGTAAGCGGTATTCGTGTTTTTTGAATAGATCGGCAAAGAGCAATTCCAATGAATGCTCTTCATTATGATCATTTTTATGTAACGCCTGATCATTCATTCAGAAACAGTAGCAGTATGTTTATTAGATTTTTCTGAGCTTGATATTTTTGAACCAGATACCACCGCCATGGTCCTGTAAAGCGATATGTCCTTTTTTGGTGAGGCCATATGCTTTGGCATCTTTCCATTTGCCTTTTTCTTTTAATTCCTGCCAGCCGGGTGTCCAGAATTCATATTCCACCACTTTTTTGCCATTCAGCCAATGCTCAACATGGGCTCCATTTACCTTGATGACAGTGTGGTTGTATTCGCCGGCAGGTTTGGCGGCTATTTCGGTTGGTGGGTACATGGCATAATCTGAACCGCTTTTTTGCCAGGCTTCCAGTTTTTGTGGGTACCCTTCGTCATCGATCAACTGGTATTCGGGACCGGTTTCGTAACTGGGGCCACTGGTTTCTGCTACGCGATAGATAATGCCGCTATTGGCGCCTTTGTCGACCTTCCAGTCGATAGACAATTCGAAGTTCTCGTATTGGTCAATGGTGATGAGATCAGCCCGCTGTTTCACCTCCTTCATTTTACAATACAGCTGCCCGTTCATCACTTCCCAGCTATCGTATGGCTTATTGTTATATGCCCGCCAGCCTTCTGTATTGTGGCCGTTAAACAGCAACACCCAGCCGGCTTTTTTCTCTTCTGGAGTTAATGTATTGCTTTTTTCCTGCCCGGGTTGAAAAGCCCCTAAAAAAGCGCTGGATAATATGGTGGCAGAAAACAGCATCAATTTTTTTGTTGTAATGGTATTCAACATATTGATTGATTTGATAAGGATTAGCACCCGGTGAACGCTATCTAAAATACTACAAAATCGCCATAGTACCCCGTAAAATTTTCCGTTTGGTAAAGAGAATGAATTGGTTAATCAACCATTGACCTGTACTTTTGTTACCGTTTGAAAGAACAACCATAAAATCTTCACCAATTAAAATTTTAGTGTTATGGCATTTACACTACCGGCGCTTCCTTATGCACACGATGCACTGGAACCGCATATTGACGCATTGACGATGCAGATACATCATGGCAAACACCATCAGGCTTACGTAGATAACCTTAACAAAGCTATTGCAGGCACCCCCCACGAAAATAAATCCCTGGAAGAACTGGTAAAAGCTGCCGGCACCATCAGCCCGGCCTTTCGTACAATGGCGGTGGCCACTGGAACCACTCTTTCTTCTGGGAATTACTGGCCCCCAATGCAGGTGGTGCTCCTACCGGCGCCCTGGCCGCTGCTATCAATGATGTTTTTGGTTCTTTCGATAGCTTTAAAGAAAAATTTAATACTGCCGGCGCTACCCGTTTCGGAAGCGGTTGGGCATGGCTGATCATCAACAATGGTACCCTGCAAATCACTTCTACCCCCAACCAGGATAACCCTCTGATGGATGTAGCCGAAGTAAAAGGTACTCCCCTGTTAGGTGTTGACGTTTGGGAACACGCTTACTACCTGAAATACCAGAACCGCCGTCCCGAATACATGGGCGCTATCTGGAACGTTATCAACTGGAATAAAGTGGCTGAAAATTTCGCAAAAGCTGCCAAATAATAAGCCTCCAGAAAATACACAATCCCGGTTCTGCCGGGATTCTTTTTTTTAACCTTTCTAAATAATAGCCCAATGAAATGTACCTTGTTTTGTACGATTGTTGCCATGTTTTGCTTTGCCGCCTGCTCACCCGGCGTTGAAAAAAAAGTGAAAGTAATGTCGAGTGGTAAGATCCAGGTTGATGAAGCTACCAAAACCGTTACCCTTGAACCCGGAACCCAACACAACGAAGTTGAATTAACCCTGACCGCAAAAGATAAAGCCGTTACTGTTAAAAGTCCTGACGGCGATCAGTCTTATGAAGTGCCTGATGCCGGTGTGTATTTACTGAATATCAAAAAAGATACGTTGATCGGACACCTCGTGAATTTTGGCAATGGCGGCGCTCCCAGCTCTATCACTACTGAACAACTGGAACACATCATCGATAGCACCCAGCAACTGATAAACGGGCAAAATGCCAGTGATGCCAACAAAACTTATTTCATTGTACCTAAAACCATCAAGAAGCTTACCGCTAACCTGAACGCGCAGTTGATTAATCCATACAGCAATATTCCAGGTTCAGTAAGTGTTGATAAAGACGGTAAAGCGCCTGAGATCTTTAAATTCTCTACGGCTAAACAGGAAAGACAATCTTTGAGTGAGTTGGTAGAGCGGATGAAGAAGTAAGAAGACGAAGTAAGAAGTATGAGGTAAGAAATAGGAAAAAGAAGAAACGAACTCTGAATAAAAATGCCGTCCGGCTAAACCTGGACGGCATTTTCATTATATCGTTGTCTTTTCTTACTTCTTACATCTTACTTCCTACATCGTTTTATGGAACCGGATCGTAGCCATGACTGCCCCAGGGATGGCAGCGGCTGATGCGCCTGATGGTAAGCCATAAGCCTTTAAACACCCCATATTTCTTAAACGCTTCCATGGAATATTGCGAACAGGTGGGGGTGAACCGGCATTTCGGTCCCAGCATAGGAGAAACGATCCATTGATACAGCTTTATCAATGCCATAAAGGGAAGGCTCAATATGCGAAGTATTACTTTCATTTTACGCCATTTACTGTTTGTAACAGTTTCTTCAACACTACTTCTACCTTTTCTTTTACCAGGGCATAAACCGGTAATTCTTTGCCGGTATAAATTAAAAATAACGCCAGCTGTTGCTCTTTTGTTTGCAAAGCCTGTTCCAATGGTAATTTTTGCAGGCGATAGGCTTCCCGCATTAAACGCTTTATGCGGTTACGGTCAACAGCCCGTTTAAAGTTGCGGCTGCTTACGCTAAAACCGGCCTGCAGGGGAACCGTGAGCTGATCGACCATTTTGTATTGCACCCTGATGGGAAAGGCCGTTACAGCTCGTCCTTCACTGAACAGTTGCTCAATGATCTTGCGGCGCTTAAGCCGTTCGGCTTTCTTTAAAGTAAATTGCTTTGCCATCGGGTTCACTCAAAAATAAAATAGTCCCGTCAAGACGGGACTATAATTTATTTAAACTGCCGCCCGTCCCGATACATCGGGAGGGAACTAACAGATTATTTTAATTTCCTTTCGTCGGAAACAGTCAGTTTTTTACGACCTTTTTTACGACGGGAGGCCAGTACTTTACGGCCGTTTGCATCCTGCATACGTTTACGGAAACCATGAACGGTTTTACGACGACGGCGGTGCGGTTGAAATGTACGTTTCATAATTGATTTCGTTTTTTACACTTGTTGAAATATGATCCGGGAGAAGCGGATCAGGTTCCAATTTCGCAGACGGGTCACCATACCCGCCCCGCCATAAGCGGATGAAAGGACCGCAAAGGTAGGAAATGAATAGGTAAGTATGAAACCGCATCGATAAAAATGTTCTAATAAATATGGTCCACTACCGGTATTCCATTATCCAGGTCTACATGGTTTGAGCGCACCGCTTCGCCAAAAAAGATACTTGCATGATTATCAAAATCTTCTGTTGAGTCAGTGGTATTGAACAGCCGGTTTCCGTGTTGGCTGCAGCGGCTTTCCAGCTCAGGATGGCGTTTCAGGTAATCCTCAAGACTGTTGGCAACTATCTCTCCTTGCGATACCACGGTTACCCCGGCGGGCAAAAACTGCTGGATCTTGTCGCGCAACAGCGGGTAGTGTGTGCAGGCAAGCAACAGGGTATCAATTTCCCGGTCGTTGGCCATAATATGATGTACATGCTTTTGTACAAAGTAATCGGCCCCGGGCTGCATATGTTCATTGTTCTCTACAATGGGCACCCACATGGGGCAGGCTTCCTGGTACACGATAATATCGGGGAAGAACTTTTCAATCTCAATCAGGTAAGAACCGGATTGTACCGTACCATGGGTGGCCAGTACGCCTATTTTGCGCGATTTGGTAAACTGGCCAATGATCTCGGTAGTAGGGCGTATTACGCCTAATACCCGGTTATCGGGGTTCAGTTTCTCCAGATCATTCTGTTGTATGGTGCGCAGGGCTTTGGCCGATGCGGTATTGCAGGCCAGGATCACCAGGGGACAACCCTGTTCAAAAAACCACTCAACGCATTGCAGGGTATACCGGTAAACCGTTTCAAACGACCGGTTCCCATAAGGCGCCCGGGCATTGTCGCCCAGGTATATATAATCGTACCGGGGTAATTTTTTTACTATCTCCTTCATTACTGTAAGGCCACCATACCCCGAATCGAAAATGCCAATTGGCTGCGTTGTAACCATGAGACAAATTTACGATAATAAAAAACCCCCGAACGGTACCGTCGGGGGCTGATATTTTTCAACAAATCATTTGTTATTGTTTCGCGGCTGGTTTAGGTGCTGCACCGGCAGGTGCATTCGCGCCTGTAGGTAATTTAATATTCAGCTTTTTGGCAACCAATGGCAGAATATCATCACCGGGAGGAGCTACCAGCAGGGCCTCTTTTTCGAATACATAACCGTATCCGTTTTCTTTGGCTACAGTTTGTACGGCATCATAAGCCTTTTTGTTGATGGGACCCAGCAGATCCTGCTGACGTTGTTGTAATTGTTGTTGAATGCGTTCTTCTTCACCACTCAGTTCCTGACCCATTTTAGTCAACTCACCTCTTTTTACTGTTTTAACAGCAGGCGTAAAAGTAGCGGAGTCTTTGTTGTATTTTTCAACAGCTGCATAGAAAGCATTTTGCTTATCGGTTGCGCTTTGAATTAATGCATTTTTCAGGTCTTGCAGCGTAGAGTCTGCTTTTCTGGTTTCTGGCATTACACTCACCAGTTCCTGAGAACTGATAAATCCGATTTTACTTTGAGCTTTTACTTCACCAGCCACTACCAGGCCCAGGGCGAACAACGTTACGGAAAAAAACTTTTTCATTGAATTTCAATTTTGTCTCGCACCCTTAGCGGGTGGTCGGTTATTTTTTTGTTTTAAGTTGAAAAAAACCTAATGGTGGTTGCTTTCCCCTTTTCTCTTATGTTTTATTTAACGCCCAGCTCTTTTAAAATATCCTCACTACGGTCCAATTTGGGGTCGGCAAAGATAACAGTAATTCCTTCACTTTTATCTAAAATAAAATCCAGTGAGCGGTTAACCGCCAGCTTCTGGATTGCGTTGTAAACCTTGTCCTGTATGGGTTTCACCAGTTCCTGTCTTTTCTTGAACAGATCGCCTTCAAAACCAAAGCGTTTGCGTTGCAGGTCGCGTACTTCCTTCTCCCGTACAAACAATTCATCCTCGCGTTTTTTCTTTAATTCAGGGCTCAGCATAACCTGTTCAGCATCAAAATCCTTGTACATTTTATCGAGGGCGCCCTGTTTGGCATCCACCTCTTTTTGCCACAGTTCGCTGAACTGGTCAAGCGCCTTCTGCGCATCCTTATATTCAGGTAATTTATCCAGAATGTATTTGGTATCTACAATGGCATAACGCTGTGCTTGCGAGGCTAAGGTTAATGTTACCAGGCAGACAATAAATAATATTTTCTTCATGGTGTTTCTTTTTAGGTATTTGCTTATTGTTTATTGCTTATTGGCTCTATTCAGGTTCGTAACCTAACATAAACGTAAAGCGGGTTGCATCACGTAAGCGGCCACCCTGCGTAAGCCGGTCGAAACCTACGCCATAGTCAAATCCAAGCAAACCGAACATGGGCAGGAAGAAACGCATACCCACACCAGCACTTCTACGCAGGCGGAACGGATCATATGATTTATAATCGTACCAACCGTTTGCGGCTTCAAACCAAACCATACCAAAGATCGTACTGCTTGGGTTGGTAGTGAACGGATACCGCATTTCGAGCGTATACTTGTTAAATATAGTAAAGAACTGGCTTGCGTTCTGTTGATCGGGATTGATCTTTGGGTTTGAATTCTCATACACAGGGTAACCACGGTGTGCAATGATATCATAACCCAGAATATAGCTACCATTCGCCAAACCGGCATCACCCACCTGGAAGCGCTCAAATGGTGAATAGTTAAGCTTGGTATTGTACCGGCCCATAAAACCATACTTGGCTGCGGCACGCAATACAAACTGCCGCGTTTTATCGGCGCCCATCGCTTTGCCAATGGGGATGAACCATTCGGCATTCATCCGCCATTTATGGAACTCAGGTAATTTATAACTATCCTGGTTGGTGGTAGTCTCCCTGAATAGTGAATATGGTGGCGTAAACTGACCGCTCAGCAAAAAGTTGGAACCGCTGGTTGGGAAGATCGGGTTAGGACCAGCCGAATTACGGTTCAATGCAATTTTAACGCTCAGGTTATTTGAGGTACCGTTTTTGAAATCCTGGGTGAACAGGGTATAGTTCTGCAACTTATACTGCGTATAGCTGAGTGAGTATACCAATGTAAAGAAGTCATCGGGCCATTTTAATTGTTTACCCAATGCAATGCTGGCGCCAAAGTTTTTCAGCCTGTTGGTATCGCTGAAGAAATATCTTCCGCTGCGGTCGATACCACCGGTGCGGAACACACTCTTGTAGGCACTAAAGGTTAATGAGTTTCTTTTCTTGCCACCTAACCAGGGCTCGGTGAACGAGAAGTTGTATGACTGGTACGCGCGACCGTTTGATTGCACACGCATGCTCAGTTTTTGGCCATCACCGGTTGGTAATGGATCCCATGCCTTTTTGTTTAAAATATTTTTAATTGAGAAGTTGTTGAATGTTACACCCAACGTACCGGTTAAACCGATACCACCACCCCAACCGGCACTCAGCTCCAGCTGGTCAGAAGATTTTTCTTCAACGGTATAGTGAATATCCACCGTTCCATCTTCAGGATTGGGCACAGGGTTAATACCGATCTTCTCCTGGTTAAAGAAGTTCAGCTGCGCAATTTCACGCTGTGAACGAATGAGGTCCTGGCGGCTGAATTTTTCACCGGGCAGCGTACGCAACTCACGACGGATTACGTGCTCTTTTGTTTTTTCGTTACCCTGAATGGTAACGTTCTTAATAGTAGCCTGCGGACCTTCGGTAATACGGATCTCGAAGTCGATGGTATCATTGTATACCGCCGTTTCAACCGGGTCAATACGGAAGAACAGGTAACCGTCGTCCATATAGTAACTGCTGATGTCGCCACCTTCCTGTGACATTTGCTTACCCAGCTTTTTGTTAAGGATCTCCAGGTTATAAATATCGCCTTTGGTGATACCTAATAATATATTAAGAATAGAATCGGTGTATTTAGTATTTCCCTTCCAGGTTACATTACCAAAATAGTATTGATGACCTTCATCTACTTTCAGGTCAACTTTCAGGTTTCCTCTCTTATTATAATATTGCGTATCGGCTACGATGGCAGCATCGCGATAACCCAGGGAGTTATAATATTCCAGTACTTTTTCTTTGTCTTCCTCATACTTCTTTGTACTGAACTTGGCCGAGCTGAATAATTTAAACCGGAAGTATGGGTCCAGGAACTCTTTTGTTTTAGTGAGTGACAAAAAGCCCATGTCGCTCAGGTATGCCTTGAAGGAAGGTGTTTTTGTTTCACCGTAGGGGCTTGTTTCATGCGAGGGGTACAAAGTGATCTTGGTCATTTCCTTGGTACCCTTCAATTGCTTTTTCAGCCGCTGTTCATTCACCATTTCATTTCCAAAAAAGCTTACGTTCTCAATACGCACCTTATGGCCTTTTTGCACATATATATTCAGGACAATTGAGTTGGGCAGATTGGGGTCCTGTGCTTCTTCTATTCTAACAGTAGCGCTTTGGAAACCTTTATCGGTATAAAATCTTTTTATTACGTCTTCTGCGTTGCGTTTGGTGTTTTCAGTAACTACCCGGCTTGGTACCAGGCCTATTTTATTTTTTAACTCGTCCTGGTCTGATTTGCGGGGACCAATGATGTGGAATTTGGATAAGGCAGGTCTTTCGGTAACGTTTATTTCTATATATAATTTATTGCCTTCGAGTTTGGTGAAAAAGATCTGCATGTTCGAGAACAGATGCTGGTTCCACAGGTTGGTAAGGGCTTTACTGAAGTTATCGCCTCCCGGGATCATCACTTTATCGCCCACATTAATACCCGCAATGGATATCAGCAGCTGTTGATCGTACCGTTTTGTACCGGTAACCGTAATGCCGCCGATAAAATATTCATGGGCGGATTTTGAGTTGAGTATATTCTCTAATTCCGGATCAATAGACGTTGGAACGGTATCGGTTACTACCTGGGCACGGAGTGAACCGACTGTTAAACATGCAAATACCAGTAAAAAAATACTAAATGTACACGAACGCTGCATTCCGGGGAGTTTAAAGTGGAGCAAATTAAGGGGGATATTTTAAAAGGGTTTGTTAAAAAGGAAACTAATCGACGGATTCATAAAATATTCATGACCAATCCGTAGTTATCCGTTTAGATGTTCCTTTTGAACCTGATCGCCGGTTTTACCAAAGCGTCTTTCCCGGCCCTGGAAATCCAGAATGGCCTCATACAGGTTCTCCTTCCTGAAGTCGGGCCAGCGAACATTGGTGAAATATAATTCTGCATAAGCTAGTTGGTATAATAAAAAGTTACTGATACGAAATTCGCCGCTGGTGCGAATCATTAATTCGGGATCGGGAAGATTGCTGGTTACCAGGTATTGTTGCAGGGTGTTTTGGGTGATGGTCGCAGGGTCGATCTTACCGGCTTTAACGTCTTCGGCAATGTGTTTTACCGCCTGTACCAGTTCCCAGCGGCTGCTGTAACTCAGGGCCATTACCAGGTTCAACCCAGTATTCTGGCTGGTTATCTGCAGCGATTCGTCCAGTTCCTTTTGAGCATATTCGGGCAACATTTTTACATCGCCTATTACATGCAGCTTTATATTGTTCTTATTGAGGGTTTCGGTTTCCTTGCGAATGGTTTCTACCAACAGTTCTATAAGACCTGTTACTTCATATTCCGGGCGATCCCAGTTCTCGGTAGAAAACGCATACAGGGTAAGATATTCAACGCCCAGTTCGGCGCAGCCTTCTACAATATTGCGCACGCTTTCAACCCCATGAAAATGTCCATAGAGTCGGTCCTGTCCCTTTTCTTTCGCCCACCTGCCGTTCCCGTCCATGATAATTGCTATATGGCGAGGAAGTCGTTGAAGGTTAATTTGTTCCCGTAGGCTTTGCATACCCTTTTTTTGAAGGGCACAAAGGTACGAAAATCAACAGACAATGGGCAATTGGCTATTGGTAAATAGGTTGGGCTATTTGTTAAATTGATTTCATTTCGCCAAACAGGGCCGATTGGCTTATAAAAGCAAAAAAGGCAAATCGAAAATTCAATTTGCCTTTTTTATCTATAGCTTATTGTCAATTGCCTAATTGGCTGAAGGACAACGATATGAAGTCAGGTTCCAGGATAAAGTGAGCTCTGCCATTACATAACCATCTTTTTGCTTGCTGTAACCGCGCTGACGGCCTTCAACACCAATGGCGTCGCCGGTTTCGTAAGAACGGTCCTGCAATAACCCGGCTGCTGAGGGGGTACCATCGGGCAGCGGAGGAAATTTATCGGATCCTACGTAGGTTTTACTAACATCATCGAGGTAGTCGGTGGTGGTATACCGGTATACTATTTCAAAGCCCAGGTTCATGCGTTCATTCAGGGCGTATTTTACCCCAACGCCAATAGGAACGCAAATGGCCATTGTACTGTAAGGTTTGCGATCGGGATAAGCGGCTGTTCCCTGACCCTCGGTGCCCAGTGGACGCAGAAAATATTTCTGGCCATTAAGGAAGGCATAGGGATCGTAGCTGAATACACCTACACCCAGAGTTAAATAGGGCGTGAAGCTGTAATATGGATCGGCTGGAACAAATTTAAAGAAGTTGAAATCGCCTTGAAGGGCCAACTCAAAAATGTTGGAGTTAAAGCTCAGGTTGCGGCGATGTTGATAATCGTTCTGGGTATTGTATACATCTGAATAACCCAGGCGCGCATAATGCGCGGAGATACGCAGTGCTGTATAGTTTCCAAATTGTTTACGGAAAAAAACACCTAAAGCAGGTTTTGGCCTGTTAAGTCTCGCTCTTGTATTCAGGTCGCCAAAATAATGCGCTGCCCCTACAGAAATGCCAAACTCACCTTGCTGAACAATACTTTCATATTGGGCAGTAACCTTTTGCACACAGAGTACGGAATTAAACAGTAGTGCTGTTACAACCAATTTCTTCATAATTCGCAATTTAACATTAAGAACCGGATTTGCCGGCAATTTTTCATTGTATTAAAAAGTTAATTCCTTGTATCCAAACCCCATGATAATTTATTACGCAGGGTCTGCAGGAAATTATTTTCATTCAACCGTACCAGGCTCAGGGTAAAGGATTCGTTGCGTACGGCTAATTGTACCTTTTTATCTACGAGTTCTTTGCGCGAATCAAGCGCACAAATAAAATGATCTGTCCGGCCCTCGATCTCAAATGATATAATATTATCATCTGGTACAATGATGGGTCGAACGTTCAGGTTATGTGGGGCTACGGGGGTAATAACGAAACTGGAGGATTCAGGAAAAACCACTGGGCCATTACAGCTTAACGAATAGCCGGTTGAACCGGTAGGTGTTGCTACAATCACGCCATCAGCCCAGTATGTATTTAAAAATTCACCATTCAGATAGGTATGAATTTTTATCATGGGTGATGTATCAGTCTTATGGATAGCAAATTCATTTAATCCGTAAGGTACATCGCCGAATAATGGTTTACTCGCATCCAAATGAATTAACGATCGCTTGTCTATTAGTATTGTGCGCTTCACCAGGGATTGTACCGCAATGTGCAATTCTTTACTGCCAATGCTGGCCAAAAAGCCAAGCCGGCCAAAATTGATCCCCAGCACCGGGATATTCTTATCACGAACCAGTGTAACGGTGTCGAGTAAAGTACCATCACCGCCAAGGCTTATTAAGAAGTCAATGGCATCGGTGAGATCGCCCGAGTCGTTGAACAGGGTGGTTTTTTCTGAAAAACGCACCGATGACTGAATCATCTCATAAAAAGGTTTGTATATAACCGGGTGAATATTTTCTTTGTCCAGTTCTTCGAGCAATTGCTGCACTTTACTATACTGGTCATCATCAATAACCCTGCTATAAATGGCTACCTTCATACTAATACGGTTAAATATTTTCCTGTCGTTTAAAAATCGTTCTTGATGTGTAAAAATAAACCCTTTTGTCCTAATTGGTTGAAGCTGTAGTCGAGCCGCAATACGAAGTCATAGAAAGAAACCAGGTCAAATCCTGCGCCATAGGTGTACAACGTGCGGTTCGTGAGGGAATTATTTGTAAAGTTCTTATTATAGGAATACCCCAGATCGCTAAACAGGCGGGCATAAATGCGGAAAGGTATATGGTCGTGCGATTTTGATTTTATATAGGTGGGAACATTAAATTTGAACAACTGATGCCGGTAGCTCTGCCTTGTTAAAATACCGGCCGAACCATCAATTACATAATTCTCCAGCCCGCGCAGGTACATACTGCCATAACCGAACATGCGTTGATTTATATACGGCTGGTTGAAGGGGAAGCGCAGCATGCCTACTCCATTCCAGCTGAAGAAATCTTTTTTGGTCAACGCCCAGCCCTTGGTTGCATTTGCGTTGATCTGCCACATGTTCATGGCATTGTTGAAACCCCTTTTCACAATGGTTCCTTCTGCCTGCCAGCCGGTAAGCGGGAAGGCCTTGTAATCAACATTTACATAATTGATGTTATACACCAGCTCGGGAAAGCTTACCCGGTTGCGGCCGTAATTGTAGTACTTGGGATTTAAATTGTTTATCCCCGAGTCTACTTCCTGGCGCGTGTAGGAGATCGAAAATGAATGCACGGTGCGTAAACCCGGCCTATACGTCCAGTCAATATGGCCCGACCATTGTCTTATTCCATTGCGTAAGGAGTCAACAAAAACCTGCTGGTTATCTATAGTAGCGTAATTGATCTCGCGGTTAAATGAATAAGCAAAACCAACGCGGTAACCGTGTTTCAATGATTTGTCGGCATAGGGTTGATCATACTGAAATTGTATCTGCTGCGTATAGCCGGTTATCAACCAGAGTTTCAGCTTGTCGTTGCGGCCGGTAAAATTATTATAGGTGAATTTGAATCCATAGTTAACGCGGTCGAGACCATATCCCTGTTTCGCCCATTCGTTCAAATTGCGGTCAATGGGTTTCAGGTATGGAAGGGGAAAAATATACCAGCGTTCTTTTACCTGTATAAGGATATCAACTACGTATCCACGAAATGATTTTAAGGAAATAATTACTTCATTAAATAACGAGGTATTGATCAGTTGCTGGCGTGAGATCTCGAATCCTTTTACCAGGTCGGGCAGGTAAATGGAGTCGCCGGTTTTAAAGGGCAGTTCCCTTTCAATGATATAAGGCTTTGTTTTTTTATTTCCTTCAATTATGATATCGCCTACAACAAAAGGAGTATTATAGTTGTTAAAGGTACCAGAGGTTACATTTGTAACATTGGGCAAGGCTTGGGATGTTAAATCCACAGGCGAGGGCTGGGCATGCACGTATGCCACACAGCACAACAATAATAGTATGCAAATAAAATTCTTTCCCATGCACGTGCCCTGGCAAGCAGTTGCTCTGTTTTCTAGGTTTAAAAAATAAGCCGGCCGTATCCTACTGTTGTGCTAAATATTCAGATAATTCATCAAGTGGTCGTAATTGTTCCGTAGTTCGTTCTCGTATAGTTCTTCGCCAAAATAATATTTTACATTGTACTCATACCGCTGAAATGTAGCAACAATATCGGAAATTTCGAATTTATTGATTTTTATTGCTACAAAAAAGGAACTGGTGTTATTATCCCAATAACTGTTTAACTGGGTTATTTGGGCATCATTTGTCTCAACCAGTGTGCTGAGTTCTGAAAATGAGAAATTGCGTTGTTCCATTTCCAGCACAATTAAACCACCAGGTTCGCTCGCTCCGGTGGCTTTACCTAATTCTTTTAAAAGGTCAATGGCTGCAATGGCCCCAACGAATTCATTTTCCTTGTCAATAACCGGAACCAGGGAAAGATTATAATCATTCAACATTTGTACCGCCTCAATAAAGTGAGTATTGGCGTGTACGGCCACTTTGGAAAAGTGAGTATCAAAAGATTGGAGGGAAGTGCGTTCATCATGGTTCATCAAATCCTCCTCAAATACCAAACCAAGGTATTTTTCCGCTGCCACCACAGGTAATTGCATAACATGGAACTCCGACATCAGGTCCAGCGCCTGAATAACCGTATCACTCAGGTTGAGTGTGGGAATCGATGCTGATATTAATTCTTTATTTAGCACTGAAATCAGAGTTTACCTAGCTATTAAAATGTTATACGTTAAAAGTCCGCAACTGGTTTGTTCCTACAATTCTACTATGCAAAATAAATTCCACAATAGGCATTAACCCTTGCAAACAGTTAGGCAATTACCTTAACCAAATATAATCATTTAGACGATAGCATTCAGGCTACCGCAGCAGGCTCGTTCAACTTTGTCAAAAATTTATGGAGTATGCGGTTAAATTCGTCTGGCACTTCCATCATGGGCGCATGACCACATTTGTCAATGAAATGCAGCTCGCTGTTTGGAATTAACCGATGAAACTCCCGGCCTACAAACGGCGGGGTAATGGTATCATTATTACCCCAGATCAATAACGTGGGTTGTTTGATTTGATTGATATCCTCGCCCAGATTATTACGGATGGCGCTTTTTGCCAGCGCAATTATTTTGATGGCTTTCAAACGGTTGTTTACGATCTCGTACACTTCATCTACCAGTTCTTTGGAAGCAATTTTGGGGTCGTAAAAAGTCAACTCCGTTTTCTTCTTTATATAATCGTAATCACCACGTTTGGGATAAGTGTCGCCCATACCATTTTCAAATAAACCCGAACTACCGGTTAAAATGAGCGATTTGATGCGTTCGGGCTGTTTCAGCACATTTAATATGGCTACATGGCCGCCCAATGAGTTGCCAAGCAGGTGTACATTTTGATAATCCTGGTATTCAATAAACTTGTGCACAAACTTCTGCAAACCTCCTACCGAAGTATGCAAAAGGTCCATATCAAGCAAAGGGAGTAATGGAACCACAACTTTATTATGGTTCTTGAAGTAACTGATCAAATCACCAAAGTTGCTAAGGGCACCGAATAATCCATGCAAAAGTATTAGCGGTTCGCCTTCGCCTTCTTCAATATACTTGAATTTATCCACTTGTTTGATCGTATAATTCATCAGCTATGTCTGTTCAAGTCAGTCAATTAATCGCTAAAATAAACGTTTTCTGCAAATAATCCATCCTTGCAGTTTTACACTGCAATTTTAATGTAAGCTACTGATTTTTTATATTTTCACCTCACAACTCAGCGTGGTACCTTTTGTGTGGCAAACCCGTCAAAAAACGCACTTAGCTCAGTAAACATGTCTTTAAATACCGGTATCAGTTTCCCAATACCATTTATAACCCAGGGACCCAGTGGCTGTAACCATGGCCAGGTAATTGACTTAGCAAGTGTTTCATCACTAATGAGTTTTACCTTTTGCACAAAGAACAGCACTACACTGAGTGTAAACATATACAAAATAGTGTACAAAAGAACTCCCGCGATCTTGTTTACCCAACCCATCATGGCCATTTCAACTGTTGATTCAAGTAAACTGGCCACAAACCGCACTATCAATACTACCCCGATAAACACCACTGCAAATGAAATAAAAGGCAACCATTTGGCAGAGATATTAACGGAATCTTTTAAATAATCTGCTACAACTACCGATAATTTCATGGCAGCGGCAATACCTGCAATAAACGCAAAAATTGAAAATACTGCAACTATAAGTCCGCGCCGTAGCCCTTTTATAACGGCCAGGGCAAGAAATATTAGAACTAATATGTCTATGAGCATGGTTCTGAAATGTATAGCAATTGCCCTGCCTATTTCGCCAGCAACTCCTTTACCAGGGCGCTGATTGCTTTTCCATCGGCCTTGCCAGCCAGTTGTTTGGTGGCCGCTCCCATCACTTTCCCCATATCGGCAGGTGAGGAAGCGCCTGTTTCGGCAATGATGTTAGCTATAATTGCTTTCAATTCTTCCCCACTTAATTGTTTGGGGAGGAATTTCTCTATTATTTCAATTTCTTCCTGCTCTTTTTGTGCCAGGTCGGTCCGGTTCTGCTGGGTAAAGATCTCCAGTGAATCCTTCCGCTGTTTCACCAGCTTCTGTAATAATTTTATCTCGTCTTCCTCTTTCAATTCGCCGCCCGCTCCTTCTGATGTTTTTGCCAGCAAAATGGCAGCTTTAATGGCACGTAAACTACGCAGTGCTTTTTCGTCCTTGGCCAGCATGGCTGTTTTAAGGTCAGCCATGATCTTTTGTTCTAAGTTCATATGCGGCTTTTTGAAATTACAATTTATTTTCTTTCAACTGAATATCGCGGAAACGACCATAAAAATCTTTGGCAAAGTTCTTCATCATCTCAACCAGTTCAGGCTGATGCGTGGCCCGCTCAAAACTATCGGCCATCGTCATAATGGTTTGATAATA
Source organism: Niastella sp. (assembly GCF_045805085.1). Lineage (NCBI taxonomy): Bacteria > Pseudomonadati > Bacteroidota > Chitinophagia > Chitinophagales > Chitinophagaceae > Niastella > Niastella sp. Next base: position 3,533 of record NZ_JBJMLX010000530.1, on the reverse strand, counting down.
AAAGTCGGCCATCTCATCCACCATCATATCCTTGGTCCACAGGTCCATGCGTAAAGCCGATTTATCGGCCCCATCCCAAAAAGACAGCATCATGGCCCTGGCCTTCTGAGCATTGTCGGCAGTACTGTCAGTGGCATTCCACAATATTTGATCGGGAATGTTTTTTTCGTCGAGCGACACATCAATAGTTATTCTCGATTGCCTCATTTTTATTTGATTATCAGTTTTTTATATTTTGAACCGCAAAAGTACACCGATTTTTAATAGGTTTTGGTGCCTGACTAACTGTTCACCTTGTGTAAATGTAAATTAAACCACCATTCGGTGAAAATTGTTAAAACATATATGTGATTTTAACAATGCCGGCTGCATAAAATACGGCTCAAAAAAAAGGGTACTAACCCGTTGGTAGTTACAAGTTTATTTGATAATTTGGGGAATACGCTTCAAAATCTTCCCAGATTTATCAAAAACCTTTATTCCACCTAATCAATATCCTCCGAATGCCTCTCTGATCAAAGCTAATCTACATTATTAAGGTGTCATTTGCAGCAGTAAACGAACAAAAAGGGTATGTGTGTTAGTAGTACCTCTTTTACCTATATAAATGCATCGTGGCGTCTTCCGAAGGCCGGATCGCCGTTTCTACCATTAATAAATAATTGCCTGCCAGCCATAAATTCATTGGTGGCCTGCATATACCTCATTAACCTGTGGAAAAACCAATCCTTTTTTAGAAAAGGCCTACCAAAGGCCTTTTCTTTTTCTAGTTTTACTTTGTTACTTTTGTTAATCTTATATTTATAGAATGAGTATTAGTAGTATCGAAAAAATGGAATATAACACGACCAGGAATCACCTGGCGATGCGTGAGTATGGACGGCATATTCAAAAGATGATTGAATACCTGCTGACAATCGAAGATCAGGAAACCCGCCAGCGTAATGCTTATGCTGTGATTGAACTGATGGGCTTTCTGAACCCACACTTAAAAAATGTTGAAGATTTTAGACATAAATTATGGGATCACCTGTTCCTGATCTCCAATTTTAAACTGGCGGTTGATTCACCCTACCCCATCCCCACAAGGGAAACTTTAAAATCAAGACCAGGACCGCTGCCCTATCCCAAGCGGTATCCCAAATTCTCGCATCTGGGTAAAAACCTGGAACTGGTTATCAACAAGGCACTGAAAGAAGATCAGCCCGAAAAAAGACAGGGTTTTGCCAATGCCATTGCCTATTACATGAAACTGGCTTACAATAACTGGCATAAAGAAACCGTACACGACGACGCCATTCAGGGCGAACTGACCAATATTACCGAAGGCCAGCTCACTTTCACCAATACACCATATGTTCGCCAGCACCGTCCCAGCGATAATCGTGACCGCGATCGCGATCGTGGAGGCTATGGCGATTACCGCAATAAACGTGGCGGCGGTGGAAAATTCCAGGGCCGTGGTGGCCGGGATGACCGTGGCGGACGTGATGACCGTGGGGGACGTGATGATCGTGGCGGCGGACGCGACAACCGCAACGACCGGGGCGGTAAGTTTAAAAAGAGATACAAATAAGTTGACAGGTTGATAGAATTGACAAGTTTAAAAGTTACAGTCAATTCAATTACAAGTTAAAATCAGCCAACCTGCCCAAAATGGCGGGAAGGCAAAAGAATAAAATAATAACCCCGACAGTAAAACCTATTGTCGGGGTTTTATATTTGCAGCTTATTATACCGTTTGGTAATAAAAACCCAGGAAACAGTAACTATGAATTCTTTCGAAGTCATCGGTGGTAAAAAATTAAAAGGTGAAATTGTTCCCCAAGGCGCGAAAAACGAAGCCCTGCAAATTATCAGCGCGGTGTTGCTTACTGCCCAAAAAGTAACCATCACCAATATTCCCGACATATTAGATGTAAACCTGCTTATTGAATTGCTGGGCGAAATGAATGTAAAGATCGAACGCCCGCAACGCGATACCTGTATTTTTCAGGCCGATGATGTGAATGTTGATTACCTGCGCAGCGATGCCTACAAACAAAAAAGCGGTCGCCTGCGTGGCTCCGTTATGCTGGCCGGCCCCATGCTGGCCCGTTTCAGAAAAGCCTATATTCCCAAACCCGGTGGCGATAAGATCGGCCGCCGCCGCCTGGATACCCATATAATTGGTTTCGAAAAACTGGGCGCTTCCTTCAACTATCTTTCCGAAGATGGCTTTTTTGAATTACAGGCCCCTAACCTCAAGGGCACTTACCTTATGCTCGATGAGCCTTCTGTAACCGGTACCGCCAACATAGTTATGGCGGCTGTTATGGCCGAAGGCACTACCACCATTTATAACGCCGCCTGCGAACCCTATATACAGCAATTGTGTAAAATGCTCATCCGAATGGGCGCTAAAATAAGTGGCATCGGCAGCAACCTGCTTACTATTGAAGGCGTACAGTCATTAAATGGTACCGAGCACCGCATGCTGCCCGATATGATCGAGATAGGCTCGTTTATTGGGCTGGCAGCCATGACGCAAAGCGATATCACCATAAAGAATTGCGGCATCGAGCACCTGGGTATTATCCCTGAAAAATTCAAACAGTTGGGCATTCAACTGGAATTTCAAGGCGACGATATTCATGTGCCCGCGCAGGAAGTGTACGAAATACAAACCTTTCTCGATGGCGGGGTGCTAACCATTTACGATCATCCCTGGCCAGGTTTTACCCCCGATCTGCTAAGCATTGTGCTGGTAGTGGCTACCCAGGCCCGCGGCAGCGTGCTGATACATCAAAAAATGTTCGAAAGCCGTTTGTTCTTTGTTGACAAACTCATCGATATGGGCGCGCAGATCATTCTTTGTGATCCCCATCGCGCCGCGGTAATAGGATTAGGCAGAAAGCAAAAACTGCGGGGCATTCAAATGAGCAGCCCCGATATCAGGGCAGGGATCTCGCTTTTAATTGCCGCGCTGAGTGCCGATGGAAAAAGCGTTATTCAAAACATTGAACAAATAGATCGCGGCTACCAGTACATCGACAAACGCCTGCAGGCATTAGGGGCTGAACTGAAAAGAATTTAAAGGCAAAAGGCAGAGGGCAAAAGGCAAAGACAGCGACGCGGCAACCTGAAACTTGAAACCTGGAACCTGAAACTAACTTACTCTAAACCACATACGCATACATGCACCAAAATAAAATAATAATCCTTACAGCTCCTTCGGGAGCCGGTAAAACATCTATTACCCATTACTTATTGAAAGAATTTCCTCAATTGGCATTCTCCATATCTGTGGCTACCCGTAAAAGACGTGAGAACGAAGTAGATGGGAAAGATTATTATTTTATGACGGAAGAAGAATTTCACAACAAGAATAAAAACAATGAATTTGTTGAATGGGAAATGGTGTATGAAGGAAAATATTATGGAACACTTAAGTCGGAACTGCAGTCCGCCTGGAACGAAGGTAAAGTGCCCGTACTCGATATTGATGTGAAGGGGGCTATCCATGTGCAACAGCAGTATCCCGATACCACGCT
>NZ_JBJMLX010000529.1:0-5894 GCF_045805085.1 Niastella sp. | reverse complement strand
CTTACCTACGTAAAGCAGGGTCTCTGCAGAGTCATAATATTTGTAAATACCGGGGTCAACCGGTAAAGTAGGCGCAATTTGTTGAAATTCCTGTGCTGTCATGATAGTTGGTTCCTTAATCGGCAAAATCCTGGGGGTCCCAGATCACCTTTTCCATAGAAGTAACAGCCGGCCCGTTCTTTGGTTGACGAATGGTAATCACATAAAAGTATTCCATCATCTTCCAGGTAAGTTTCTGTTCAATGGTGGTATCGCCACTGTTGAAAGACCGTTCCATGTAAATACGTTTTACCTGGTCGGTGGCCAGGCTGGGCTGCAGGAATGCCATAACATTCCGCAACGAACTCCCGGGGTCTTTTGCCGTATAAATAAAGTTCAGCATTTCTGTGGTTTCATCCATCAGCGAATGTTCGGTAAAATGAGCATGGAACGAAGCGGAATCCAGTTCGGTCAGCAGGAACTGGCTGGCCAGCTTATGAAACTCCGCCGGCTGAATGTAGGCCGAGTCTTTGCGGCCCTCGGTATTCATTTTTTTCAGAATACCGCCGGCATAAGTATCAACCCTGACAATATCATTTTTAATAAAATCTGAGATGGGTAAATAAGTGCCGGAATTCAGTGAATCCTGGGTAGGTTGAACATCACCTGCAGGTTGCTGGGGTTTGTGTTTACAGGCTACGGCCAGTAATAACAGGGCCGGAAAAATTAGGTTTATCCGCTTCATCGGGTAAAATTATTGAATTCCGCTATTGCAGACGAAGTGTCTATCGAAAAGTATGATTATAATGTAATAGAAATGAAGAATGAAGTATGAAGTAGGAAATACGAAGAACGCGAGTGTCTTACCTCTTACATCCTACTTCCTGCCTCGAGTATTAGCGGATAGTTTTGGTTACGCCTATCTGGATACCATAGTTATACAGGTTCTCGCGGATAGGGTATTTCTGAATATAACTTGAGAACAATTGATAACGTAATTGCGGACCCACCTTCCATTTCAGGTCGCCGGTTTTATAAGAGATAAAAGCTTCAACGCTTGTATTTACATTCCACTTTCTAACCAGTGAAGGTTCGGTGGCGTATTTGTAATCGGCTGTAAGCAGGTAGCTGTTCCGGTTTAGTAAATAAGTTGGCTGAACGGTTCCGCCAATACCCACGTGAATTTTATCCTTACCCAGCAGGTTTACTTCCATACCCAGAGGAACCGACAACTGGAAGTACTGGTTGTGCAGGTTCTCTGCAGCATCGCCACCAAAGTTGCGGTAACGCGTATAAGTGGTAAGCTCACCGGTGGCAATACCCCAGTTTGAATTAAGGGCAATGGTGGCCGGTTCAGAATTGGAAGAACTATATGCCTGAATATCGTACCGGGTAAAGTTGAACAGTAAACCTGTTTTGAGGGTAAAGGTTTTGTTGAGCGTGTACAGGATGTTTGAACCCACTTCAAAGCCCATGGCCGGTTTATGGTTCACCAGCTTTTCCGGATCGCCTTCAATAATTGGTGCAAGAGGCAATGTTTTAACATCTGAAGGATAATTGCTTCCCCTCCAGGTGCGATAGTTCATAGTGGGGGTAAACGTCAACTGCCAGCCAAGCCGTTTTTGTTTGGGCACCTGTAATTCATATACCGCATTATTGGCCAGCCAGCCCACCCGTTTATTGTCTTCCTGGGCATTATGGGTGTTCTCACCCAGCTTAGATCCATCGATAGCAACAGGGTTGGTTAAAGACGTGGCGGCTGGTACCTGGAAAATTTGATTGCTGAACTCAGGCGCTGCAGCGCCGCCTTCCATGTGGTCAGGTTGCCAGAGTTCTTTAACCGGTCTGCTATCCAGGTCATATACAGGGGCTGCCTGGTTAAATGCCAGTATGGGATTGCCCGGAATGTCAATATTGTTGGTAGTGGCAGGTTCCATTGGTGGTTGATTCATGTTTATCACCACACCGGTATTGCCTTCGTCGTTGTTATCAGGATTAAGTACAAAAGTCCTTTGTTTGGCCACGCTGCCGTTAGAAGTACTGGCAGTTTGTTTTGGATTGCCAAAAGGAACTATCACTGCAGGTTTGTTATCGCTTGATTCGGTAGTTGTTTCAGTTGATTTTGAAATGGTGGAAGCCGGATTATTTTTACTGATAGCCTTGCTGCTGGTTGAAGGAGTGATGAATTCAATGAATGTATAATAACCAACAGCACCCAGAAAGAGAAGTAAACTTAACCAATACCACTTTCTGTTTGGGTGTAATGAACGGTGAATGCCTTTCCACACCTTGTCAGAAGGATACATCTTATATTGGTCAGATTTCTCTTTCAGCAGTTCTTCAATATCCTCTTTATAAAAACCTCGCTCCATATCAATTTTTGTTTGTACGGTATGTTTTCATAGGGTTAAGTCTGTATCAGTAAGTGAGATAACATACATTGAAAGTAAATCACAATGCTATCTACCTGCTGCTACTCCTAACCAATTGTGTTTTTCTTTAGGCCGCATGATGATTTTTTTCTTTACCAGAATATCTTCAAGCATTTGTTTGGCCCGGGTATATTGCGAACGGCTGGTGCTTTCTTCAATATCCAGCATGTCGGCAATTTCTTTGTGCGAATAACCTTCAATGGCATATAGGTTAAGAACCGTACGGTAACCTATAGGTAGCAGACGGATGCATTCTACTACTTGTTTTGCCTGAACTATTGAAGGCACTGATTCTTCGCGCACCTGGATGCTGGTTGCATGAATGATATCGACGCTTTCGTTGAACTTCTTGTTCTTTTTGAGATGGTTGATACAGGTATGAACTATGATTCGCCGTATCCAACCCTCAAATGCTCCTTTGTTCTGAAAGGTGTGTATCTGTGAAAACACTTTGATAAATCCTTCCTGTAACATGTCTTCAGCATCTTCCCGGTGGTGGGCGAACCTGTAACACACAGACAGCATTTTTGGGCTGTACCTGTTGTACAACTCCCGCTGGGCAGTAGTGTCGTTACGTAAACAGCCTTGTAAAATGGCGTCGTCGGTCATATAAACCGTTTGGTTGCCCTGTAATTTAGACAATTTTTCGATGTAATAGCTGCGCTATTTATAAAAAATTAACGCTCCGGGGCGCCAATTTTAATGTGGCAAAATCAGGCTTTAGCGGGCGTTTCTGTCGTTTGTAATCTGGATTGTCATGAATCTCATCAGTTTATCCTAACCTGGTGGCGTAAGTTTTGCTGCATTTTTAAATAACTACTTAACCCTGTCTGTTCCCTAAAACACCGGCATGAAACCTACCTGTTGACCGGGCAATAAATTCTACAAGATATTTTTAAAACGAGTGACCATGGCCAATTTAGAGGAAGTAACCCAATCCGGCGCCCCATCAATTGAAATACATAATGAAGAAGAGCATGGGGAACATGCCAAACAATCGTTCTGGAGCAAGTATGTATTTAGTCACGACCATAAAATGATTGCCCGTCAGTTCCTGATAACAGGCATGATCTGGGCCATCATCGGGGCTGCGTTTTCCGTATTGTTCCGGATACAATTGGGCTATCCGAGCGAAAAGTTTCCCATCCTCGAAGACTTGCTGGGCCATTGGGGCGAAGGGGGAAGAATTAATCCTGAGTTCTATTATTCCCTGGTTACCATGCACGGTACCATCATGATCTTTTTTGTGCTGACAGCCGGACTAAGCGGCACCTTTGCCAACTTTTTAATTCCCCTGCAATGCGGAGCCCGCGACATGGCTTCGCCATTTCTGAATATGCTTTCTTACTGGTTCTTTTTGGCGGCCAGCGTTGTCATGTTCTCCTCTCTTTTTTTACAAACCGGTCCGGCAAGCGGTGGCTGGACGGCCTATCCGCCGCTAAGCGCCCTGGGGGATGCCATGCCTGGCTCGCGTCAGGGAATGGATTACTGGCTGATCTCCCTGGCTTTGTTTGTGGTAAGCACCCTGCTGGGCGGCATCAATTACATTTCAACTATTTTAAACCTGCGCACCAAGGGCATGACCATGAACCGGTTGCCCTTAACTATATGGGCCTTGTTCTTTACTGCCTGTTTGGGATTATTATCATTCCCGGTGTTGCTCTCAGGCTTTATCCTGTTGTTGTTCGATCGCCATGGGGGCACCAGCTTTTACCTGAGCGATATTTATTTGAGCAGCATTGGTAAAGCCCTGCCAAACGAGGGCGGAAATGTTATTCTATACCAACACCTGTTCTGGTTCCTGGGCCACCCGGAAGTATACATAGTGATATTGCCCGCAATGGGCATTGCATCGGAAGTGATCAGCATTAATTCGCGCAAACCCATTTTTGGTTATTCCGCCATGGTAGGGTCGTTGTTCGCCATAGCCATCTTATCGTTTTTGGTATGGGCGCATCATATGTTTGTTTCGGGCATGAATCCATTTTTGGGTTCCGTGTTCGTACTATTGACCTTGCTGATAGCCATACCTTCAGCCATAAAAGTGTTTAACTGGCTGGCCACCTTGTGGCGGGGAAATATCCGGTTTACGCCGGGGATGTTGTTCGCCATTGGTTTTGTAAGCGTGTTCATTTCGGGCGGGTTAACCGGTATCTGGCTGGGTAACTCAACCATCGATCTGCATGTGCACGACACGTATTTTATCATTGCACACTTTCACCTGGTAATGGGCGTGGCGGCTATGTTTGGGATGTTTGCCGGTATTTATCACTGGTTCCCTAAAATGTATGGCCGGTATATGAATACCACGCTTGGTAATATTCATTTCTGGGTAAGTATTGTGGGAGCTTATTGTATCTTCTGGCCCATGCATTATGAAGGCCTGGCAGGTATGCCGCGCCGTTACCTGGATTATTCCAACTGGGCATCGTTCAATCAATTTGAAGACCTGAACCGGTTTATCACTATTGCTTCCATCATTGTTTTTGCGGTGCAGTTGTTGTTTGTTTTCAACTTCTTTTATTCCATTTTCAAGGGAAGAACGGTAACCAGTTTAAATCCCTGGCAGGCTACCACCCTGGAGTGGACCACACCCATCCATCCGCCGCATGGCAACTGGGACGGAGAGATCCCCGAAGTGCATCGCTGGGCTTATGATTACGACAAAGACGAACGGCCTTTTATTTCACAAACAGAGCCGGTTGGGGCGAGGGAAGAAAATATGGAGCATGTGGCAAGTTGACCAGTTAACCAGTTGACCAGGATTGTTCAAAGAACTTATAAAAGAAAGGCTCCCCGATTACCGGAGAGCCTTTCTTTTATGTATTTACTGATCAACTTGTCAACTGGTTAACTATTAAACCAACACATCACCCGTCATTTCTGCTGGAATAGGTAAGTGCATCATTGTAAGAATAGTGGGCGCAATATCACCCAGTTTGCCTGGCTTAATAGTTCCTTTAAAATTGTTATCGATAATGAATAAAGGCACCAGGTTCATGGTGTGGGCGGTATTGGGCGTACCGTCCTGGTTGATCAGGTAATCGGCATTACCATGATCGGCAGTTAAGAAAACGGTATAGCCATGCGCCAACGCAGCAGTAACCACGCGTTCAACACAATGGTCAACGGTTTCAACAGCTTTAATGGCGGCTGAGAAAACGCCGGTGTGACCCACCATGTCGGCATTGGCAAAATTCAGACAGATAAAATCAGCTGATTCTTTTTCAATTTCCGGAACAATGGCGTCGGTTACTTCATTCGCGCTCATTTCGGGTTGCAGATCGTAGGTAGCTACTTTGGGTGAAGGGATCATAATGCGGCGTTCACCCTCAAAAGGCTGTTCGCGGCCACCACTGAAAAAGAAAGATACGTGCGGGTATTTTTCAGTTTCGGCTATACGGATCTGTTTCTTGCCATTGTTGGCCAGAATTTCACCCAGCGTATTATTCAGGTTATCGTTTTCGAATACCACGTTCACAT
>NZ_JBJMLX010000528.1:0-4445 GCF_045805085.1 Niastella sp. | reverse complement strand
ATCGTAAAAGAATATTCCGGGACATCGCCAAAAGATTATTTTATTAACCGTTTGATGACAGAAGCTCAAAGAAAATTGCGTTATTCTAATACTTCTATTAAAGATCTGGCCTATGAATTAGGCTTTAATGACCCTGATTATTTTTCAAGGCTCTTCAAAAAATGCACAGGCAAAAGTGCAAGTGAATTTTTGCCTAAGCAAGATTTGTCGGGGAAATAAAATGAATTGTCCATTTCCGCTGTTTTTTGGCCCTCTACTTTTGCCTCATAAAATTCACACAAGAAATGAAATTTGCATTAGTAACAGGGGCTAACAAAAGCATTGGCTTTGAAGTTGTACAGCAACTTGCTCAAAAAGGAATTTATGTTTACCTCGGCAGTCGTAATTTAGAAAATGGCATTGAAGCCATTGATAAATTAAAAGCGAAGGGTTTAAACAATGTAGAAGTTATTCAGCTTGATATTACAGATGACGAATCAGTGATTAATGCCCGTAATGAAATAGGTAAAAAAACAAAAGTGTTGGATATACTTATTAATAACGCGGGTATTTATGGTGGTTACCCACAAATGGCACTTGACTCAACTATTGACCAGTTTAAAGCGGCTTATGATGCAAATGTTTACGGCGTGGTGCGGGTTACACAAGCCTTTATTGATTTATTGAAAAAGTCGTCAGAACCTCGTGTTGTAAATGTAAGTTCAAGTCAGGGTTCAATTACCCTACACAGCGACCCAACCTATAAATACTACGACTACAAAGGCGCTGTATATCTTTCTTCAAAATCAGCCTTGAATATGTACACTGTTGTTCTGGCATACGAATTAAAAAATACCAACTTCAAAATAAATGCTGTTTGCCCCGGATATACAAAAACAGATTTCAATGGACATAGAGGGCCCGGAACTATTCAAGATGCCGGAAAACGGATCATAAAATATGCGCTAATTGACAATGACGGCCCAACAGGAAAATTTTTTAGTGAGGAAAATAATCCTGAAACAGGAGAAATACCCTGGTAATGAAGATTAAGCATAAGAACTGAAACAACGTAATTTAACAACCCTTCAAATCAATCATTTGAAGGGTTTCATTTTTTCGTCGGGACAGCTGAACAAATTTCTGGCACACAACATACAAGTAACGAATTATCATTATCCAAGTAATACTAAGAAACAGTTTCCCCGGTTTGTTCATTTTTATACGTCTATGATCTGATTCCTATATTAAAAATCCATTACCTAATGAACTCCGTTTTACAAAAATGCCCTGTCAAATGGTTGCTGGTTATGTTGTGTATAGCGATATTATCAGTAAATTCTGTACAGGCGCAAACCTGCCCGCCGCCTGGTATCTCTACTATAACTTCTTTTTCCAACACATATTATCCCGGGCAACAGGCAACAGTAAGTGCAGGAAGCACTTCTGTTACCATTGGCGGGGCCGCTTACGGAACAACCCCTATCAGTGGGGGTGATGTTTTATTGATCATTCAAATGCAGCGTGCGCAGATCAATTCAGCCGATAGCACAACTTATGGAGATGGTGCAAGGGGGAGCGGTTACCTGAATAATGCTGAATTATCCGCCGGAAATATGGAATTTATAATAGCAACCAATGCTGTTCCGCTGACGGGCGGTACGTTGACATTGCTGACAGGAACGGTTAATAATTATAAACAAGCCGCTTTTGGCGCCGATGGCCAATACACTTACCAGGTAATTCGTGTACCTGTATATTACGACCTCATGCTGAATGCCGACATTACGCCGCCTAACTGGGATGGTGCTACCGGTGGGGTAATAGCGATGGCTGTAATGAACACGTTCAACATGAACGGGCATGCGATCAGCGTTACCGGTGCTGGTTTCCGCGGCGGCGGCGGCGTACAGCTGGTCGGCGGAACAGGTACCAACCGGGACTTTGTCACTGTGTCGCCTACCAATGCCAACATGAGTGTCCAGCTTGGCAATCATGCTTCAAAGGGAGAAGGGATTGCCGGAACACCAAGGCTTATTAACAGCAACAATTATAGCTCTTTGTTACCCAATACAGACGAAGGATATCCCGGCGGAAGTTTCGGCATGGGCGCCCCCGGCAATGCCGGTGGGGGGGGAAGCGATGATGGCACCCCGATCAATGCCAACAACAGTGGCGGTGGTGGCGGTGGTAACGGTGGCGCAGGCGGAAAGGGCGGCAACAGTTATGGAACAAATGGAGCCTACGGCGGTTATCCCGGCTCCTCATTCGCACAGGGAAGCGCGTTGCGGCTGGTGATGGGCGGTGGCGGCGGAGCCGGCAGTACTAACAACGGTACCGGCACCCCGCGTAGCGGATTGGCTTCCAGTGGCGCCGCGGGTGGAGGCATTGTTATTATAAACGCCGGAACCATTATAAATGCCGGCTTTGTTTATGCCAATGGCAGTAGCGGAAATGCCACTGTTGTCAACGATGCATCAGGAGGCGGTGGCGCTGGTGGCAGTGTATTGATTAATGCACGTAGCGGTCATTCCGGCCTTATTGTATATGCAAATGGCGGCAATGGCGGTACCAATTTTTGGAATGGCGGCACAAGCTCTCCGCACGGGCCCGGCGGCGGCGGTGGCGGCGGCGTTATATATACCGACGGAACACTGAATGCAGCCTCTTCCGTAACCGGCGGAACTTCAGGCACTACAAATAGTGGATCGGGCACGATCACTTATGGCGCCGGAGCCGGTGCTGGAGGTGTATCGGTTACAGGCCCCATGATGGTCTTTCCGCCTGGCTGTATCGTTTTACCTTTGGAATTCCTGTTCGTAAATGGAAAAAGGAACGGGACACAGGTGTTGATCAACTGGGGGTTTGCCAATGAAAAAGATATAACAAACTATATCATAGAACGGAGTAACAACGGGAACAATTTTGTTACAGCCGGCATAGTAAGTAAGCGGGGTAATGGCGAGATTAGCAAGTATAACTTTTCCGATGCATCGGCCAGTACAGGAGCGGCTGTCTTTTATAGGATAAAAGCACGCGGTACAAACGGCCAAACATTTTTGAGTAAGGTTATTACAATACAAACTGAAATCGCTGAAGGTGCATTGGAGATAAGTCCTGTTCCTGCCATCGGGCATTCCACGATCAGATGGTCTTCAACAGGCATTAGCAAACTTCAAATTACCGTGTTTGATATAACCGGCCACGCCGTGCTGAGCCGGCAATATCAGTTAAAAGCGGGCCTTAATGAATTGCAGCTTACGAACCTGCAAAGCTTGCCGAATGGAATATATTTTGTCAAAGCTTTCGATGGCGCCAGTTACCGGAATGGTAAATTGGTAATTAATAAATTATAAGTCTTATGAAACCGATCAGCAAGGAATTTTCTTTCATCCATTGTTTTCTGTTCTTAGATACCAATTTCCAGTTGTAGTGCCCGTCTTTTCATCCTTATACATATATTACGGAAGTTTATGATGACAACTTTGCCGGGCTTAAAGATTAGCGATGGCGCGATATCTGACTTGCTTCTTATATGGATCTATAGTGCCCAGGCTGGGAAAAAATCAAAAAAGCAATCATTTCGATACCTGATTTGTAACGCACGCTTTCTCTTTCTGCGGTATACAATTTCTGTTCTGCGAGCCAAGGGGGAATCCGAAGTTTTTTCTTTTAATGGCAGCAATAATAGTAACTTACGTTTATCCATTACTGTGTAAACTGACCATTATACAATATGGCACGAATCCCTTTTATATTCCTGTTGATAGTTTCATTGTCAGGTTATCGTTTGAGATTTTGAAAGCTTAATAACCTTAAATTCTTATATGGAAGACCTGCTAACTGATTTTGAGCAAACCGGTATAGAATACAAAAAAATTCGATCTTATATACTTAGCCTCTCGAACGCTCTTGTTTTCATATTCTTCGTTTCTGAAATATATTATATTGCCGAAGACAACTTTAACTTAAATTGGGGCGTATTAATATTTACATCCTTTTTAGTTTTATTAGTAATGGGATCCATATTCCTGTTTGCAAAAGGGAACCAGTTGGGATGGTATTTTCTCCTGCTCATCTATTCCGTCCTATTGGGCTTTTTTATAAAAATTGGTATCCAAATAATAACCGGCACCTGGGCTCATTTGTCTGTTTTTAGGGTAGGTATAGTGATCTTTATAACATTAGATTCTTCAATTTCAATATTCCTGTTATATTATACGGTAACCAGGAAGTTTTTTGAAATTCGTATTTTGTATTCAGTCATCTGGGCTTTTATTTGTTCCCTGGCAATTTATACCTGCTATATGATTTCATAAGTGTATCCGGACGGGGATATGTGCGGCCGTTATATTTGTCATAAGGTATATTTAGGTAACATCGCCCACCTTTCTAAAGATCGAAATCCCGAATCGGGTGTTAGACCCAAACGCGCATAGTCTTTTTCTGACATAAAAATCTCAATT
>NZ_JBJMLX010000527.1:0-18166 GCF_045805085.1 Niastella sp. | reverse complement strand
CAGTTTTACAAAATCTTTTGATTCTTCCAGGATAAGCGCCGCCTCCGCCAATAACATCTGACTGACCATTTCACTTCTATGCGCCGATTCGGCCCGTAAGGGCGCTACCGGCACCCTGCAAACAGCATATGCCATACTGATAATTTTGGCAGCAAAGTAACGAAAAAAGGCAAAGGGGAGTTGACGAGCTGACGAGTTGATCAGTTAACCAGTTAACCAGTTGACCAGTTGACGAGGAAGAAGTTGATAAGGTTGATAGAGTTGACGGAGTTGATAGAATTGACAAGTTAACAGGTTGAATAAAATCGCGAGGTTGTATTTCTCCCCCCTCCACCTTCGGCCGCCGAAGGCTTGCCGCAGGCGATGCCGGAGGGGTTGGGGGAGGCCCCAATTGGCTGCCTCCTACATATAATAAAGAAGCATTTATTCCGTTAAGGGAGGGCTTTAAAAAATGTATGGAATTTTAAACGACATGCATCTTAGTAATAAGAAAAACGCATTTTCGCATAGTGAAAGCAGACCCTAATTCACATATCAGCGATCAGCAATTGCTCAACTCCTTTTATTCCAGTCGCGATAATCACTGGCTGGGGATTCTATTGCAACGATATACCCTCCTATTACTGGGTGTTTGCATGAAATACCTTAAAAACGAGGAAGAGGCGAAAGACTGTGTTCAGCAGGTATTTTTAAAAGCCATCACCGAACTGCACAAATACAAGGTAGAGTACTTTAAAAGCTGGCTGTACATGGTGGCCAAGAACCATTGTCTCATGAAGCTGCGGGATAAACAGACCCGTAACCCGGCTGAGATCAGGGATGAAATGGCCATTACACCCCAAGACGATCCCGGACTGACCCCGCACCTGGAAAAAGACCGCCAGCTGGAAATGATGGAGGAATGCCTGCAGGAACTGAATAAAGACCAAAAACAGTGCGTAACTTTGTTCTATCTGGAAAAAAGATCGTATAATGAAATTGCCGACATAACAGGCTTCACCCTTATGCAGGTAAAAAGCTATATCCAGAACGGCAAACGCAATTTGAAGATCTTGCTGGAACGGAAACTAAACCATTCATAAAAACCGGGGTCTAATGATCGTACATGGACGACAGAAACAATGAACAACGATTTACTGAACATATTATCCAATAGTAACAAAGACATTGACAACCAAAAGTTGATGGATTACTTAAGCGGCAAGCTGAGTGACCAGGAAAAACATGAGGTGGAAATGTGGATGGTTGACAATGATTTTGAGAACGAAGCCCTGGAAGGCCTGCAACAAATGGGCGGCAATAAAAAGCTGGAAGGATATGTTGACCAGCTGAATAAAGAATTACATCACTACATCAAAGATAAAAAGACCCGCCGCGAAAAACGGCAGCTTAACACCAGCTTTTGGGTATACGTAACCATTGCATTCATTCTTATTATCATCATTCTTGCCTACGTGGTCATCACCAGGATCCCGCACCATCAATAAGCTATTTTATCCGGCTTTTCTATCCATTCATCAAACACAACAATAGCATTCTCCCGGCCCAGGTTTACACATTCAATAATACGATCGTGTAGTGCCGCCGTTAATTCCTGATAAATAAGCGAATCATCAAAACCCGCTGCCGCCGCATCGTGCCGGGTAGCGCCAAAATACACTTTCTTTGGCCGGGCCCAGTAAATAGCGCCCATACACATGGGACAGGGCTCGCAGGAAGTATATATTTCGCAATCGGTCAACTGAAAAGTTTGCAGGTTTTTACAGGCATCGCGGATGGCCACTACTTCGGCATGCGCCGTAGGATCATTTGAACTGGCTACGCTGTTACAACCCCGGCCCACGATCGCATCGTCCTTTACGATCACACAGCCAAACGGCCCGCCTACTCCTTTGTTCATACCATTCCTGGCCAGGTCTACAGCAGCCTGCATAAAACGCAATTCACGATCCGTCATAGTACACTCATTTGTATCAAATTTAAGGAAAAGACACAAGGTTCCCGCCTAGGCTAAAGCTATGGCGGGCCATGCAAGGCTTACAATTCTAATTTTCCTGTAAATTGTAGCTTGTTCCTCTCAATATAAACATGATTATGATAAAAAGACTTTTCCTGATCCTGGCCGTACTATGGTTTTCGCATACCTATGCCCAAAAGATCAATTATACCCTCTCCTTTTCCAATATTAATCACCACGAAGCCAGTATCAGCGTAACGGCTTCCGGCATTCCGGCCGGTAAAGCCACTTTTCATATGAGCCGTTCTTCACCGGGCCGCTATGCCACACATGAGTTTGGAAAAAATGTATACGATGTAAAAGCATTCGACCAGGCCGGCGTGTCCATCCCCATCAACCGCATCGATGGCGATGTATATGAAGTACCCAAACAAAACGGCACCGTTCGGGTTGATTATACTTTATACGCCGCCTGGCCCGATGGCACCTACTCCGGCATTGACCCCTCGAGCATTCACCTCAACATGCCTTCGGTATTTATGTGGCTCAAAGGCTTCGACAAAGCCCCTATCTCGATTACTTTTAATATTCCAGCCGATAAAAAATGGACGATCGCCACGCAGTTAAAACCAACGGATGATCCCCTCAGCTTTACAGCGCCCGGTTTACAATACCTGATGGATTGCCCCACCAAAATTGGCAACCTACACTGGAAAGAATGGAACATCAAAAATCGGGATGGTAAAAGTTATTCCTTCAGACTGGCGCTGGAAGCTGAATGTACCGATACCCTCGCAGGCTCCTTTGCCACTAAAATAAAACGCCTTGTGGAGGAAGAACAGGCTGTTTTTGGCGAAGTGCCTGCGTACGATTTCGGCACCTATACCTTTATTGCCAGTATAAATCCATATGTAGATGGCGATGGCATGGAACACCGCAACTCCACCATGATCAGTCTTCCCTATGATTTTACCGGCGCCAACGACCAGTTGGATGTTTTTGCCCATGAGTTCTTCCATAACTGGAATGTGGAACGCATTCGCCCGAAAACGCTGGAACCCTTCAATTTTGAAAAAAGCAATATGAGCAACGAGCTGTGGTGTGCAGAAGGATTTACGCAGTATTATGGTGAATTGTTGTTATGCCGGTCGGGGTTAAAACCCATTGAAGGTTTGATGGCATCCTTTACAGGATTGATCTATTCCAAGGAAATAGCGGCAGGCGCCAAACGCTTTTCACCCGTAGAAGTGAGCCGCCACGCCGTTTTTGTAGATGCGGGGGTATCGATCGACAGAACCAACTACCCCAACATGTACAGCTCTTATTATCCCTATGGCGGGGCTACAGCCCTTTCGCTCGATCTCACCTTGCGCACAAAATACCAGCTTACTTTAGATGATTATATGACCGCTTTATGGAAGCGCTTTGGCAAGACAGAGATCGCTTATACGGTTCCGGGGCTGGAAGAAGTACTGGCTGATGTAACGCACGACAAGGCCTTTGCAGCCGATTTCTTTACCCGCTATGTGAATGGTCATGAATCGTTCGATTATGCGCCCCTGCTGGAAAAAGCCGGTTTGCGATTGAAAAAACAAAACCCCGGTAAAGCCTGGCTGGGGCAGGTGCAATATGAAGAAGGCACTACAAAGATCAGTTCCAATACAATTATAAATACGCCGTTGTACAATGCCGGTCTTGATTTTAACGATGTGATCATGCAGATAGATGGCAAACTGGTTGCCCGTGCTGCCGATATCAATGAGATCATCGCTACGCATAAACCAGGCGATGTCATCAATATTCACTACAAACATCGCAACGAAAACAAAACCGCTTCGCTTACACTGGGGGAGAATCCAATGTTTGCGGTGGTCACTTTTGAGCAGGTTGGCTTACCTGTGACCAATGAAATGAAGATGTTCCGTAACAGCTGGCTGGGAACGAAGATCAAATAAAGGCAAAGGGCAGAGGGCAAAGGGCAAAGAAAGAAAGGCAGTAAGCAGAGGGCAGAGAAAGAAAGGCAGTAGGCAGTGGTGGAAAAGGCAGAGGGGAGAAGGCAGAGAGCCGCGACGCGGCAGAGCAAGTTTTGAATCGACAGTTATTTTCTAATAACCAGTCTCTTTATCAACTCTATCAACCCCGTCAACCCTATCAACTTCCTTCTTTATTCCTCATAACATTTTTCTTCTTCGTCAACTTGTCAACTTGTTAACTCGTCAACTGGTTAACTGGTCAACTGCCCTCTGCCTTTTTCACGTTTCACGAAAAAGGAAGTATGAAATCAGGTGCATCTGCTTTCATACTTCCTTTTTTACAAACTGATTGCATTCAACACTTCCATTATTTTTCCTAATTCTTCTTCATTAGCTATATACCAATTGGTAGCATCGAGAATAGCGGGATTGCGGAAGGTAACCGGGTCTGGCGCCATCATTCTTGCCGAAGTATGAAACTCTGTGGCGCCCGTGCCATTGACCAGCTTTTCAATATTGCCTGAACGCACCCCTGCGCCGGGCATAATGATAATGCGGCCATCGGCCTGTTGTACCAGTTGGGCCAGCATGTCAATACCCTCGGGAGCTGAAGCTTTTTGTCCGCTGGTTAAAATGCGTTCACACCCGCAGGTTATAATATCTTCCAACGCCTGCATGGGATCGGGCGTGGCGTCAAATACGCGGTGACAGGTTACGCCCATGGGATAGGCCCATTCAACCATGCGTTTTAACCGCTCGGTATCTATTTCCCCATTCAGTTTTGATACGCCGGTTGAAATGCCATCGCAGCCCAGCTGTTTACATAACAGGATATCCTGTTTGATGATGGCGAACTCATCTTCATCAAAGAAATAATTCCCCCCTCTTGGCCGCACGATCGGGTACAACGAAATGCTGATCTTTTCACGCGTTTGTTTTATAGTTCCATAAGAAGGGGTGGTGCCGCCATCGGCCGGGTTCTCACATAACTCTACCCGCATTGCCCCCACTTTTTCTGCAATAACAGACGACTGTAAGTTAAACGCACATACTTCTAATAACATGCTCTTATTTTAATTGTTGCTTTTTTGCTTAAGTAACAGTTATTGGGTTCCTAATAAACTAAAAAACTGCCTTCCCCTATCGCTCTTCGTACTAATAAATGCTTTTCGCCGGCACTAATTTCTCTTCTTTCCCACTCTTCACTGCATACGTAAACCCTTTCTGCAACGCGTATCCGCCATATTCGCCCTTTTTATTGATGGCGATGAAACCCACCTGTAAAGTTTTGGCCCTGGCCGCACTGCGGCTGATAATGCGCTCTACTGCTTTCTTACAGGCTGCTTCCGGCGCCAGTCCCTGCCGCATCAATTCCACCACCAGGTGCGAACCAACGATCCTGATCACTTCTTCACCCACCCCCGTGGAGGTAGCCGCGCCAATTTCATTATCCACATACAAACCCGCGCCAATAATAGGCGAATCCCCTACCCGGCCATGCATTTTAAAAGCCATACCGCTGGTAGTACAGGCGCCGCTGAAATTACCGTTGGCATCCATGGCAATCATGCCAATGGTATCGTGGTTATTGGGACCACCCGGCATATTTCCCTCGTTTGCGGCTTTATGCAACTTGTTTTCGATATTTATAACAGGCTCATATTTCGATGTTTTTAACCATTCCTTCCAGGCTTTTTCGCTTTCAGGCGTCAGCAGGTTTTCTTTTTTAAACCCATTCGCCAGGGCGAATTGCAAGGCCCCATCGCCCACCAGCACCACATGCGGTGTTTTTTCCATAACCAGGCGGGCAACCGAGATCGGATGTATGATATTTTCCAGGCACATTACCGAACCACAGTTATATTGTTCATCCATAATACAGGCATCGAGGGTAACGCGGCCATCGCGATCGGGCAACCCACCGTAACCTACCGATTGGTTATTGGGATCGGCCTCGGGGATCTTTACCCCCGCTTCAACAGCATCCAGTGCACGCCCGCCCTTACCCAGAACCGTCCAGGCTTCGGCATTGGCAGCCTTGCCAAAATCCCAGGTAGAAATAACGATGGGTTCATTTTTGACAGTGGGATAATCTATTTCTGCTGGCTGAGCCAACATTCTTTTGCCTGAAAACAAACCTAAGGAACCAAGGAATGATGTGTGTAAAAATTTCCTGCGCGTGGACATAATAGCTATTTTAAATGTGATTCAATTGCCGGTTTATGCGCCAGCCTATACTGTTTTCGATGGTGCTAATTCCCTATTTTTAACGATCTAAATTAAGAGCTTATCATGAGAAAATTATTTCTTTTCATTATTGCCTTATTCTTTATACTTTCTGTAAACGCGCAGAACGAACAGGATTCTGCCTGGCTGCTCGATAATTACATCAAGAAAGAAGTGATGATCCCCATGCGGGATGGCGTTAAATTATTTACCAGCCTTTATATTCCAAAAGATGCTACCGAAAAGCATCCGTTCCTAATGGGGCGAACACCGTATTCCTGCAGTCCTTACGGGGAAGATAAATTCAATCGCAGTCTCTGGATCAGCCACAGACGCTATTTTGCAAGGGAGAATTACATCTTCGTATTCCAGGATGTGCGCGGCCGCTGGGCAAGCGAGGGAACATTCGTTGATGTGCGGCCTTTCAAACCCAATAAAAAAACACCGCAGGATATAGATGAGGCCAGCGACACCTATGATACCATTGACTGGCTGATAAAGAATATTGAAAACAACAATGGCAATGTGGGTGTAACCGGTATTTCATATCCTGGCTTTTATTCCACCATGGCTGCTTTGAGCGGCCACCCGGCACTGAAAGCCGTAAGCCCGCAGGCGCCGGTTACCGACTGGTTCATTGGTGACGACTTTCACCACAACGGCGCGTTCTTCGTAATGGATGGCTGGTCGTTTTACACCAGTGGTTTTGGTTATCCACGCCCTGCGCCTACCAAAGTAGCGCCCCGGCGAAACATACATATGCCGGAAAATGACAACTATGAAACTTATCTGCGTATGGGCGCTTTAAAGAATTTTATGAAGTTGACCGGCGATAGCCTGGCATTCTGGAAAGATCTGTATACACATCCTAATTACGACGACTGGTGGAAAGCCCGCAACGTGCGTAATTTTGCGAACAATGTTCCTAGTGGTACCGCTACCATGGTGGTGGGTGGTTTGTTTGATGCGGAGGATTGTTTTGGCGCGTGGAGAACCTATGAAGCCATTGAGAAAAAAGCCAAAAACACCAACCGGTTGGTAATGGGTCCCTGGTTTCATGGACAATGGGCATCACTCGATGGCACGCATTTAGGCAATGTTAATTTTGGGGCTAACACCAGTACCTGGTACCAGAACAATGTAGAGATCCCTTTCTTCAACTATTACCTGAAAGGCAAAGGCGATATTTCAAAACTGGCAGAAGCTACCATCTTCTTCAGTGGCGCCAACGAATGGAAACAATTTGAGACCTGGCCTCCTGCCGATAAAAAAGACGAACGTATTTACCTGCAGGCCAATGGCAAACTGGGTTGGGAAAAACCAGCCGCCAAAAACAGTTTCTCTGAATATGTGAGCGACCCAGCGCATCCTGTTCCTTATACAGAAGACATCCATTTTACGCGTACCCGCGATTACATGACCGATGACCAGCGTTTTGCCAGCCGCCGTACGGATGTACTGACCTTTCAAACAGATATACTGAACAATGATCTTACACTGGCTGGCACCGTGGTAGCCGATCTGCTCACCAGCATTTCAACCACCGATGCAGACTTTGTAGTAAAAGTGATCGATGTGTTCCCCGATGATTTTAAATACCCCGGCGCAGAAATGAATCAATCCCGCGATGCAGGCCGTATGGTTCCCATGGGTGGTTATCAGATGCTGGTTCGCGGCGAGATCATGCGCGGCCGTTTTCGCAAAAGCTTTACATTACCGGAAGCATTTAAACCCAATAAAATTGAACAGGTAAAATTTGAATTACCTGATGTGGCTCATACTTTTAAAAAAGGACATCGCCTGATGATCCAGATCCAAAGCAGCTGGTTTCCGCTGGCAGACCGCAACCCGCAACAATTTGTAAATATTTACGAATGCAATGACGGGGATTTTATGAAAGCGGCTATTAAGATATATCACGATGGAGCTAATAGTAGTAGTATAGTATTACCGGTACTGAAATAACTTTTAAGTTGATCAGTTAACCAGTTGACCAGGCAATACACCAACTGGTTAACTGGTTAACTCGTCAACTCATCAACGTTTTTCCCCATCAGCATTAGCAAATTCAGCAACAATTTGCTCAACTAGCAATTCCCCCGTATATTGCATCCTCTCAGGTTCAATAGAAATCGCAGTGCATAAACTCAACACTTAAAATCAGGCTGCCCCTACGGCCAGGTGTACTTCATATTTCATTACAAAATAGCCGGTTTTGACACTCATTAAGTGACAAATCGATTTAACATTTTTTACTTATTATGAAAAAAGTTTGGTTCATTGCAACTATGATCCTGTCCATGCACCTGCATGCCCAGGTAAACATTATTCCCCAACCAGCAGAATTGAAAATGCCTGAAACGGCAGGCTCCTTTACGATCACGGCCAAAACGCCCATTATTCTGGAAGGTTCCGGTCTTGAGAATTCAGCCCAGTTTTTAAATGATTACCTGAAACAGGTGTATGGCTTCACCTTACCCATTACAAAAAAAGCAGGCAAGGTGCCGGGTATTATGCTGAATTACGACAAGATGGAATACCCTATTGCCGGCGCTTATAATATGGAAGTAAACGCCAAAGGCGTGTACATTGGCGGCGATAATGAAACAGGTACATTTTATGGCGTACAAACCCTGTTGCAGTTATTACCTACTGAAAAAGCTCCTTCCCTCGCCGTATCATACCTCAGCATAAAAGATTATCCTCGCTTTCAATACCGTGGTTTGCACCTGGATGTAAGTCGTCACTTTTTCCCCATTCCTTTTGTAAAACGTTATATTGATTATATCGCGCTGCATAAAATGAATTATTTCCACTGGCATTTAACTGATGACCAGGGCTGGCGCATTGAAATAAAAAAATATCCCAACCTTACCAAAGCAGGCGCCGAGCGCAATGGCACCATCATTGGCCATCACCCCGGTACCGGTAACGACAGCATTCATTATGGCGGTTTCTATACCCAAAAAGAAGTAAAGGAAATAGTTGCCTATGCTGCCAAACGCTATATCACCGTGCTGCCTGAAATTGAAATGCCCGGTCACGCCTCTGCAGCATTAACTGCTTATCCCTATTTAGGTTGTACAGGAGGTCCTTACGAGGTTCAACAAACATGGGGCGTGTTCAACGATGTATTCTGCGCCGGTAACGACAGCGTGTTTACTTTTTTACAGCATGTGCTGGATGAAGTACTTCCTTTATTCCCGGCTAAATATGTACACATTGGCGGCGATGAATGCCCCAAGGAAAGCTGGAAGAAATGCCCCAAGTGCCAGAAAAGAATTGCTGACAATCATTTGAAAGATGAGCATGAACTGCAAAGTTATTTTGTACAGCGCATGGAAAAATACATCAACAGCAAAGGTAAAACCATGATTGGCTGGGATGAGATCCTGGAAGGTGGTTTAGCGCCCAATGCGGTTGTAATGAGCTGGCGTGGCGAGCAGGGTGGTATCGATGCGGCCAAACAAGGCCACGATGTTATTATGACGCCCGGTGGTTATTGTTACCTCGATCATGCCCAGGCAAAAAATGAAGACTCTTTAACTATTGGCGGCTATTTACCTGTTAAACAAACATACAGCTATGAACCTATCCCGAAAGAGTTCAACGAAACACAAGCCAAACACATTCTGGGTGCACAGGGCAACTTGTGGACAGAATACATACCCAATACCAAAAAGGTGGAATACATGATCTTCCCCCGCGTAAGCGCCCTGAGTGAAGTGCTGTGGAGCCCTGCCGCCAAACGCGACTGGAATGATTTTGAGACCCGTTTGCAAACGCAGTTCAAACGATACACTTTGTGGGGTACCAATTATAACAAAACGCTTGAATAATAAACAAACGATTGTTCTTTTTCTACCTGAAAGAAACCGCATTTCCCAATGAATACTGGAAATAGCTTTAATTTAGCGCAACTATAAAACCCGATTATTTATGAGCATGGTTGATTCGTTTGAGAAGATACCAGTACGTATTTATCCCGATCTGAAAGAAGGTTCTAAATTCGCAGCCAGAGAAATTGCTGACCTCATTCGCAGCAAACAGGCCGCCGGCCAGCACTGTGTATTAGGTTTGGCAACCGGTTCAACACCCCGGTCAACTTATGCCGAACTGGTGCGCATGCACAAAGAAGAAGGCCTGAGCTTTAAGAATGTGATCACTTTTAACCTGGATGAATATTATCCCATAGACAACGATGCCTTGCAAAGCTATAACCGCTTTATGCATGTGCATTTGTTCGATCACATTGACATTGATCCCAAGAACATTCATATTCCCAGTGGTGAAATTCCCAAAGAAGAAGTGAAGAAGTACTGCATGGAGTATGAACGCATGATAGAAGATGCCGGCGGCATCGATATGCAGGTGCTGGGTATTGGTAATAATGGACACATCGGTTTTAACGAACCCGGTTCCAGCATACTGTCCCGCACCCGCCTCATTACGCTCGACAACTCAACCCGGATTGCCAATTCGCATGAATTTGCGAATATCTCCGAAATGCCCCGCCTGGCCATCACGATGGGCATCAGCACCATTTTAAAATCCAGGCGCATTTTACTGATGGCCTGGGGCCCGGCCAAAACAGCCGTTGTGCAAAAAGCGGTTGAGGATAACGTTACGGAACAAATACCGGCTTCTTTATTACAACAGCACAATGATAGTTTGTTCATCCTCGATGAAGCGGCCGCTGCCGACCTCACCCGTTTTAAATCACCCTGGCTTACCGGTGATATCGACTGGACGCCCAAGATGATCCGCAAGGCTGTGGTGAACATGTCGCTGAAAGTAGAAAAACCTTTATTGAGTTTAACCAATAACGATTACCGTGATAATGGCTTAGGTGATCTGCTGGTTGAAAAAGGCGATGCCTACGAGATCAACCTGCAGGTGTATTACATGCTGCGCGACAGCATCACCGGCTGGCCCGGCGGTAAACCCGACTTACACTTACCAAACCATCCGGAACGCACCAAACCCTATCCCAAGCGTTGTGTAATCTTCAGCCCCCACCCCGATGATGATATCATCTCTATGGGCGGCACATTCCAACGCCTGCACGATCAGGGGCATGATGTACATGTTGCCTATCAAACATCCGGCAACATTGCCGTTACCGATGAGTTTGTGACCAGGTTCATGGATTTTGCCGTGGGTTTTGAAGACATGTTCGGAGTTGACAGCAATAAATCGAAAGCGATCCTGGAACAGGCCCGTCAATACCTGCGATTCAAGAAATCGAACCAGATAGATACACCGGAGATCAGATCGGTAAAAGGTTTAATCCGCCGTTGTGAAGCCAAGGCCACCTGCCGCTATGTTGGTATTAAAGAAGCCAATATCCACTTCCAGAACCTGCCTTTTTACGAAACAGGTACCATTGAAAAGAAACCAATGGGTGAAGAGGATGTTAAATTAACTATAGAGCTGTTGCGCAAAATAAAGCCACATCAGATCTACTGCGCCGGCGATCTGGCCGATCCGCATGGCACCCATAAGGTTTGTCTGGACATCGTATTTGAGTCATTACGCCGCATAAAAGAAGCGGGCGATGAATGGATAAAGGACTGCTGGGTTTGGTTGTACAAAGGCGCCTGGCAGGAATGGGACCTCAGCGAAATTGAAATGGCCATCCCCATGAGCCCCGACCAGGTATTGAAAAAACGCTTTGGTATTTTTATTCACCAGTCACAAAAAGACAGTGTGCCTTTCCAGGGAAGCGACAGCCGCGAATTCTGGCAACGCGCTGAAGACAGAAACGCCAATACCGCCAATTTGTACGCCCAGCTGGGGCTTACCAAATACGCGGCTATGGAAGCATTTGTACGCTGGCATTTTTAACTCAACCAGGTGACAATTATAATGAAAAGAGGCATCCCGATGTATCGGGGTGCCTCTTTTCATTATACCTTCCACAACTCTTTTTTGAAGGCATTAGTTCATCAACTCAATTAACGTTTGCTTTTCGGGTAGTTCGTTAAAGACATACACCGGGACCTCATCGATACCGATATTGAAACGCATGTCTTTCAAATGGGAGACATACCCTTTTACCGGATTATTAACATATACGATAATGAGGTCCGGCAACCTGTTGTCAAGTACTTCTAATAGCTGTTGAAAATTTTCTACACAATCCGCTTCTACAGGAACCGGAAGATGTTGCAACAACTGCTTCATAGAGAGCACGTTTTCGCTGTGGTCGTAAAACAATATAATATACCTGGTTTTCTCCTGCATACTTTACTGTTTATATAAACATCAATCTAAAAAATGTATTCCATCATTGCGATTTAGATTGTATTTTCGGTATTCGTATTATGTCGTAAATTATAGCTTTTACTCATTAAAAGAAAGTGTTGAATTTGAAGTGATCCCCATAAAACGGGGTGGCAGGTTAAAAAAAGTATATATATGAGCGTGTATAATCAGTATCCAACAAATGTATTAATTGCAGAGGACGACGACGAGGACTACCTGATATTTTCACTGGCGATCGAAGAACTTTCGTTCAAAGTGATCCTGTCAAGGGCAGAAAACGGCGATATTCTTTTTAAATTGTTGGATGAAAATAATCCCGATATAGTTTTCCTTGACTTGCTGATGCCCTGCAAGGATGGACGTCAATGTCTGAAGGAGATCAGGGCCAACAGGAAATACGATTCCATTCCCATTATTGTATATTCTTCGTTGGCAGACCTGCAGAATATTGAGTTTTGTTACCGCGAAGGATCGAACATGTATGCCATCAAACCGCATACACTGACTGAATTAAAGACCATTCTCGAAAAGATCTTCAGCATAGACTGGAAAAAAGTTCTGTACTTTCCTCCCCGTTCCATGTTTGTGTTGAACCCACAATAATAAATAAGGGTTTGTGGTGCGTACCACAAACCCTCATTCTTTCTTTTACCCTTATTTCTTTCCAAATAACAAAAGCGCTTCAGCATCCGGATTGGTGCTGGCTTCGCCGGCCGTTTCAACCGTTGCCTGGTGAACAGGCAGCGAAATAATGAAGGTAGAACCCTGGTTCACCTTGCTTTGCACCGAGATATACCCGTTGTGCTTTTCAACGATCTTTTTGCAAAGGGTAAGGCCAATGCCTGTGCCCTCAAATTCGCTATGTACATGCAACCGTCTGAACATGTCGAAGATCTGTTCGGCATATTGCTGATCGAAACCAATGCCATTATCCTGTATATAAATACGGCAATATTTTACCGGTTCTTTATTGGAGGTGGTGGCGGTAATAATTTCTGAATAGATCCTTATTGCAGGTGGTTCATCTTTTTTGCTATACTTCAGCGCGTTGCTCAACAGGTTTTCGAACAAAGGCCGCATCAACCCCGGGTTCACATCGATGGTAGGCAACGATTCAATTTCAAATTTGGCTTTTTTATCCTGGATGGTGGCATCCAACTCATCCATGGCCTCCTGTAAAATGAGATTGAGGTTATAATTTACAAAAGTGTCTTTCTCATTATTGATCCGGGAGAACGCGAGTATATCGCTGATGAGCGTTTGCATGCGCACGGCCGCATTTTGAATGCGGTTGATATAATTGATGGCCGGTCCATCGAGCACAGGCTGGTACTTTACAAACAACAGGTCGCTGAAGGTGCGGATCTTACGCAGGGGCTCCTGCAGGTCGTGCGAGGCCATGAATGCAAAACGGTCCAGGTCGCGGTTGGCCGATTCCAGCAGGGCAATGTTCTCAAGCAACTGTCGGTTCAGCTCTTTTACCCGGTCTTCCGACGCTTTTCGTTCCGTTACTTCCATTTCCAGGTTGTGGTTAATGATCGTAAGTCGTTTTTCCTGCTCAATAAGCCGATGATTTTTGCGGTACAGATCAACCAGCACCCCTACTTTTGCCCGCAATAATTCGGAGTTAATGGGTTTATAGATATAGTCTACCGCCCCCATGCGATAACCCTTGAAAATATTATCCTCCCCATAATTATTGGCTGTAATAAAAATGATGGGAATGTGTTTCAGTTTTTCGCGTTCATAGATAAGGGCGGCTGTTTCAAACCCATTCAGGTTGGGCATTTTTACATCCATCAAAATAAGCGCAAAATCAATTTCATTCAGCAGGATCTTCAACGCCTGGCTACCCGACGCTGCTTTTACAAAAGCATAGCCGTCGGGAGCCAGGATGGCTTCCATCGACATTAAATTATCTTCGCGGTCATCTACTAACAGAATTTTTGGACGCATTGTTACGGTTTCTTATTTTTTCAATCAATGGTCAATTGTTAATGGTAATCAGCGCCTGTTATTTATAAAACCATACTCGCATCAATGATAAAAGCTGATCGATCTTCAAAGGTTTGGTGATATAATCCGAAGCGCCTGCTTCGATACATTTCTGCCTGTCGCCTTTCATCGCTTTTGCCGTTACGGCAATAATTGGCAATGTGCTGTTCTTGTGTTCGCGCCGTATCTTTTGCGTGGTTTCATAGCCATCCATTTCGGGCATCATGATATCCATGAGCACCATATCAATTTTCGGGTTGTCTTCCCTGATAATATTAATGGCTTCCTTACCACTTTCCGCCGTAATCACATTAATATTATAACGTTCAAAAACCGTAGTTAGTGCGAACAAATTCCGTACGTCGTCATCTACCACCAGAATATTTTTACCGGTGAGAATATCCTCTTTTTTCCTGATATTCTCTATTACTTTCCGTTTTTCAGCCTGCAGGTCTTTATGATTGATGTGCAGGTGCAATACGGTTTCTTCCAACAGGTGCTCCAGTGAGTTCACCCCTTTCAACAGGATCTTGCTGCTTACATTGTTCACCTGTTGCAGTTCTTTTTTGTTGAACTCCTTCGCTGAGTACATGATCACCGGGGTAAGCCTTGGCTTATGTTCTGCCACCTGGTTCACCAGTTCATGTCCCGGCAGGTCGGGCAATGAATAATCGAGGATGATACAATCGAAATCCTTGCTGTTGATCTCATGCATGGCCTTTTCGCCGGTTTGGGCCAGCGTTACCTGCATATTGTCGGTGCTTAACAATTTTACTATTTGCGATGCATCTATTTCATTGTCTTCTACAACCAGGATCTGTTTTACATCTTTCTTGTTAAAGGCCACTATATCATCGAACAGGTCGTTGAGCGATTCATTGTCCAACGGTTTCAGGCGGAAGCTGCGGGCGCCGCGTTTCAATGCCAGCGCACGGTTCTCTTCGCCCGAGATCAGGTGAATGGGAATATGCCGGTAACTGAGGTCGTTGCGCAACAGCTCCATCACCTTCCAGCCACTGGTATCCGGCAACTTCACATCCAGCGTAATGGCAATGGGCATAAAGCGGTTGATAAAGTCAAACACCTCGATATAGTTGGTGGCTACAATAGCTTTCAACCCATACTGGTGCGCTTTTTCGATAACGATCTTGCCGAACCGGATGTCGTCTTCAACGATCAGGATGACTTTTTCGTTTGGTGATACATTGTTGCGGTCATCACCGGTATCGTTGATCATTTCATTCACGATATGCATACCACCAGCATCTACGCCTTCGCCGGTAACCCTGATCGAATTCAACAGCGTGTCAATTTCACCACTGTCGTTGCCCAGCTGGTACTGGTACTCAGTCAGGCTGCCTGGCGCTTCGCGGGTAACCACACCCGATACATTATCTATTGGCAGGAACAGGGTAAAGGTACTTCCCTGCCCAGGGGTGCTATCCAGCTCAATGGTGCCGCCTAACAGTTCGGTTAAACCGCGGCTGATGGACAAGCCCAAACCGGTACCGCCATATTTACGGCTGGTACTTCCTTCTGCCTGCTGAAAGGCTTCAAAGATGATGCTTTGTTTTTCCAGCGGGATACCTATACCGGTATCATTGATAGCAAAGGCCACCACCCGTTGTGCATTATCGAGGATGGCGTTACCCGGCTTCCAGTTCTTCCTGGCATCGTAGATCTTCAGTTTCACTTCGCCTTTCTCGGTAAACTTGAAGGAGTTCGACAACAGGTTCTTCAGGATCTGGTTCAACCGTTGTATATCGGTCTCCATATTTTCCGGCAGGTTGGTATCTGTTTCAATCGTAAAGCGCAAATGACGGGCTTCCGCAATTGGCTTGAAGGTGGTTTCCACAAATGAGGTGATCTCGAAGAAACGTACCGGTGCAAAATTGGCGGTAATGAACCCTGATTCGATCTTCGACAGGTCGAGGATGTCGTTGATCAGTTGAATGAGGTCGTCACCACAGGAGTGAATGGTCTTTGCATACCGGATCTGCTTCTCTGTTAAGTTACCTTCCGCATTCTCATATAACTGTTGTGCAAGGATCAGCAAGCTGTTCAATGGCGTACGCAACTCGTGCGACATGTTCGCCAGGAACTCCGATTTATACTTCGAGGTGAGTGTTAACTGTTCGGCTTTTTCTTCCAGTGAGCGGCGCGCTTCTTCCACCTCCTTGTTCTTGGCTTCCACCTCATTCTTCTGTTTTACCAGCAACAGGGCTTTATCCTGCAGCTCATCGTTTGTTCTGCGCAACTCTTCCTGTTGTATCTTCAACTCACTGGCCAGTGATTGCGACTGGGTCAGCAGTTCTTCCGTACGGGAATTCGCCTCGATGGTGTTCAACACGATACCGATACTTTCCGTTAACTGGCTTAAGAAGTCGAGGTGGGTCTGGTTAAAGGTATCCAGCGAAGCCAGCTCAATGACCGCTTTCACATCGTTTTCGAACAACACCGGTAAGATGATCACATTGGCCGGTTTGGCTTTACCCAGGGCCGAGCTGATGCGAATGTAATTGCTTGGCACATTGCTCAGGATGATCCGTTCTTTTTCAAACGCTACCTGTCCTACCAGGCCTTCGCCAATGCCAAATTCAGTTTGAATATTTTTATCTGATTTGTAGCCGTAGGCTGCAAACAGTTTCAGTTTTACTTCGTTGTTGGTATCCTCATCCTGCCGTAAAATGTAGAAGGCGCCATAGTGGGCGCTTACAACGCGCGCCAGCTCCGACAGGATCTTTTGGGTTACCGTTACCAGGTCGCGTTGTCCCTGCAACATCTGGCCAAACTTGGCGAGGTTCGATTTCAACCAGTCCTGCTCCTGGTTACGCAAGGTAGTTTCGCGCAGGTTGGTGATCATCTGGTTGATGGTATCTTTCAACGCTTCCACCTCACCTTTTGCTTCCACGCGAATGGTTCGGGTAAGGTCACCTTTTGTTACCGCCGACGCCACCTCTGAGATGGAACGCACCTGTGTGGTGAGGTTCTGCGCCAGCTGGTTCACGTTTTCGGTCAGGTTCTTCCAGATGCCGCTCGCACCGGGCACACTCGCCTGTCCGCCCAACCGGCCTTCAACTCCTACCTCACGGGCAACCGTAGTTACCTGGTCGGCAAAGGTGGCCAGCGTATCGATCATTTCATTGATGGTATCGATCAGTTGCGCTACTTCACCGCGCGATACAATGGTTAGTTTTTGTTTCAGGTTACCGGTTGCCACCGCGGTCACCACTTTAGCGATCCCGCGCACCTGGTTGGTAAGGTTAGAGGCCATCATGTTCACGGAGTCGGTCAAATCCTTCCACGTACCAGCCACCCCGCGCACTTCGGCTTGTCCGCCCAGTTTACCTTCAGTACCCACCTCACGCGCCACACGCGTTACTTCCGAGGCGAAGCTCTGTAACTGGTTCACCATCGTGTTGATCGTATTCTTCAGATCGAGGATCTCGCCTTTAACGTCGATGGCCACTGTTTTTGACAGGTCGCCGCTCGCCACCGCTTTGGTTACCTCGGCAATGTTACGCACCTGGTCGGTCAGGTTACCGGTCATCTGGTTCACGGAGTCGGTCAAATCCTTCCACGTACCGGCCACACCAGGCACAAACGCCTGTCCGCCCAGTTTACCATCGGTACCTACCTCACGCGCCACACGCGTTACTTCCGAGGCGAAGGCGCGCAGCTGATCCACCATCGTGTTCAGCGTTTCCTTCAGCTGCAGGATCTCACCGCGTACGTCAACCGTAATTTT
>NZ_JBJMLX010000526.1:0-18169 GCF_045805085.1 Niastella sp. | reverse complement strand
TCAGTAAATGAAACCCTGTTGTACCAGGACAATAACTATATTATTAATGCTTTTAAGAAGAGTATAGGGTAAAGGCACAAGGTGAATCGGCAAACGTGAAACGTGAAATGACTCGCGACAATCGTGAATCGTGAATCGGCAATCGTGAATGGCTCGCGATTGTTGAGATTAATAATTACCCTGTATCGCCGGCATTTTCTCGGCCTTCTGCCTTGAACCTTGTGCCTTGTGCCTTATCCTGCTTTTTTCGGTTGTTCAATATTGGGCAGAAAACCGGTAATAATACCCAACAAAGGCAAAAAGGCACATACATGGAACACATAGTTTACACTGGTTATATCAGCCAACTTTCCTAACAGGGCCGAACCAAGACCGCCCATGCCAAAGGCAAAACCAAAGAACAACCCGGCGATCATCCCTACTTTACCGGGCACCAGTTCTGTAGCATACACCAGGATAGCGGAGAATGCCGAGGCGAGAATAAAGCCAATGACCACTGAAAGCATGCTGGTCCAGAACAGGTTGGCGTAAGGCAATAATAAAGTAAATGGCGCCACACCCAGGATAGAGATCCAGATAATATATTTTCTTCCAAAACGATCACCCAGCGGACCGCCCAACAGCGTGCCTGCGGCTACTGATGCCAGGAAGATGAACAGGTGGATCTGCGATTGCTGTACGGAAAGGTGGAATTTATCAATCAGATAAAAAGTAAAATAGCTGCTCATGCTGGCCATGTAAAAATACTTTGAGAAAATAAGCACCAGCAGAATGGCCAATGCAGTGATTACCCTTGCCTTTGGCAAATGCAAATGCGTAACCGGTGCTACCGCCTTGTTTTTCTTTTTCAATTCCAAATGATCTTTATACCAGCCGCCTACTTTTATCAATACCACTATGGCTAAAATGGCCGCCAGTCCAAACCAGATGATGTTGAACTGTCCGTAAGGCACCACGATCAATGCGGCCAGCAAAGGGCCAATAGCAGAGCCGGCATTGCCACCTAACTGAAAAATGGATTGCGCCAGTCCTTTTTTACCACCCGAAGCCAGGTGCGCCACCCGGGAAGATTCAGGATGGAAAACGGACGACCCCATACCGATGAGGCTTACACTAATAAGTATGGTGGCAAAATTATGTGCCATTGACAGGGAGATAAGCCCGGTTAAGGTAAAACCCATGCCGATGGCCAGCGAATACGGCCGCGGTGTTTTATCGGTAAAATGCCCCACAAATGGTTGCAGCAAGGAGGCCGTTAATTGAAAAGTAAAAGTGATCAACCCGATCTGGGTAAACGACAAATGATAGTTGTTCTTTAGCAGGGGATAAATAGCCGGGATAACCGACTGCATCATATCATTCAGCAAATGGGAAAAACTGATCGTAAACAGAATGGAATAAACGGTTGTTTGCGCCAGCGCCTTCGCATCAATAACTGCCGGGGAATTGGTTGTTTTCATCATAATATATCCTGTTATTAATAGACCTGTCTATTGTGATTTATGTCCTATAATTCTTGCGGCCGTGTTCCAGGCCTTTTTGGTGTCGTTTCCTTCAATGGCTTTTAGCAATTGTTCGTGCAGACTTTGCGTTTGCTGGAAGTCGGTAGTATCTGTATGAATGGTCAGGAACCATTTTTTTATTTGAACCGTTAAGGTTTTATACAGATCTGCCAGGATTTCGTTTTTGGAAGCTACTGCAATGGCGGTGTGAAACCGGATATCTGCCTCCACGCATTCAACCAACTGGTTGTCTGTAGCTGTTTTTTTGCGGAGCGTCAGCCAGTGCCGTATTTCCTTCAGGTCATCTTCGGTGCGATTGACAGCCGCTTTTTCAGCGATCTTCATTTCCAACAACTGCCTGATCTCATCCAGGTCTTTATAATCGGCCCGTCTTAACCGTTGCGACAAGGGCTCTTTTATGCCCTCCGTTCCTTCCACAAATGTGCCCAGTCCCTGCTGTACGCGCAGCAATCCCGAGTTCACCAGGCTTTTGATAGCCTCGCGAATAGTTGAGCGCCCCACCCCAAATGTCTTCATCAATTCGGGTTCAATGGGCAGCTGTTCCCCGGTTTTATACTTTCCCAGGACTATTTGTTGTTGTAGTTGGGCGGCCACTTCATCTGCCAGTGACCGGCGTGGAATTAAATTATTCATCATATCATCTGATGATTGCAAAGATAACAGCTTACTGACAAATTCTAAAAATTTTTGCCCGGTTAACAAGTAATTATCGTTTTTAACTAATCATTTAGTTGTTTAACTAAACTAATAGTTATAGGTTTGTGGCATGCAGCAGATACTTCAGTCCGCCCTGCTTTTAACCGGGCTATTTATTTATTGTAATGCGAATGCCCAACAGGATACAATCCACTCTATGAGGCAGGGAGTAGATTCAGCCAACACAAAACAATTAAAAACAGTAGTGGTAACGGGACAAAAAACCCGGTTCATCGAGCACCGGCTAGACAGAATAGTCGTGAACGCCAATGCGCTTGCCTCCACGGCTGGCGGCAATGCCATAGATGTGCTGAATCTGGCGCCCGGGGTGCTGGTTGATGAAAATGGAAGCGTTAGCCTAAGAGGCCGTGAAGGAGTGATTGTTTATATCGATGACAAACCTACCCGGCTTAGCGGTACTGACCTGTTAAATTATTTAAGATCGCTGCCCGTTTCCATGATCGATCAAATTGAGTTGATGCCGAACCCTTCGTCGCGATATAATGCAGACGGGACTGCTATTATTAATATAAGGCTGAAGAAAATAAAGACCCATGGGTTTAACGGAAATGCCACAGTAAGTGCATCACAAGGCCGGTATTTCAGATCGGGCAACAGCCTGCTGTTCAATTACAGGAATAATAAACTGAATATCTTTTCAACCGCAGGGTATAGTGTTTATAAAGGCTACTTTAGTTCACACCGGCAACGAGTATATACTTATCCCAATAATTTATTATCATATACGCTGTTACAAAATGTGCACGAGCTTCATCATGACCAGGGTTTCAATTATAATGTGGGCATCGATTATTTTGTCAACAGAAACACGAGCCTGGGCGTGTTGTACGATGGATTCAGGCAACCATATTGGGAAACGGGCAGCTATAATAATTATTTCAATGGAAATTCAGTTAAGTCAGATTCGTTTGTTATCTCAAACAGCCGCTTTACCACTAATACGCACCGGGATGCCCTGAATGTAAACCTGCAACGTTTTTTAACAGGCCGTCGCCGGGAAATAAACGTTAACCTCGATTACCTGCAATATAGTCTCCGCGCCAATCAACACCTGGAAAGCGAAGCGCATCACCCCGATGATCCGCAGACAACACAATATGGATTGATAACAGAAAGCCCCTACACAGCCCGTATCTATAGTACAAAAGTAAATTATATCGATACCTTATTCGGCAGCATTAAATGGGAACAAGGAGTTCAGGCTATTTATTCAGACAGAAACAATACCAGCAACTATTATCCCGATCTCCAGTTAAGTAACCAATTCCGTTATCGTGAAAATATCAATGCAGTTTATGTAACCCTGCAAAAGAATTTCAACAGGTTTTCGGCACAGGCAGGTGTGCGGGTAGAAGGCACCGCCGGGAAAGCCTTGCAATACAATATGGCTGCAAAGCCCGACACAGCATTCTCCTTACATTATACCAACGGCTTCCCCACCCTATATCTGATGTATAAATTAGACAGCAGCGGTAAAAACACCCTGGGCTTTTCGGCAGGCAGAAGAATTGAACGACCCGACTACAGCGACCTGAACCCTTCTTCGTTTTATTTCGACAGAAACACCACCAATACAGGAAACAGTTTGTTGCAACCAGCTTTCAGCAACAACCTGGACTTATCATACACGCATAACAGGTTTATCGCCGGCATCAGCTATAGCCGCACCAAAGGTGTAATAACCCGCGGTTATAAGCAGGTGGGCGATGCTTTTTTTTCCCTGCCCGTGAACGTTGACCTGTATACAACTATCGGCACCAGCATAAACTGGACACTCAATATTACCCACTGGTGGACGGCAAACATCAGCCAGGAATTCATCAACCGCCACTACAAGGGCGCCATTTTCAATGAAGGATTGTATGCCAATAAAAACCTGACCACCTTTTATCTAAAGACCTACCACCAGTTTAAATTCAACCATGGCTGGTCGGGCGACATTACCACCACCTACCGGAGTAAATTATTGGTGTGGCAAACGACATATCGTCCCATTGGCCAGGTATATGGCGGCGTGCAAAAAAAGTTGAACGAAAAAGCAACCATTTCTCTGTCTGGCAGTGATATATTTCATAGCTCAAAAACAAAAAGGCTTACAAAGATCCAGTACGCGGAAGTTTATTATTACCTGGAAACCGATACCCAAAGACTTACTATCAGCTTCAGCTATCGTTTTGGAAAAGCGGCTAACCGGCGGGAAAGAAAAACAGGTATCGAGTCAGAGGCAGGAAGGGTTAATTAAAACAAATAGCGCTACCAACAGGCAGCGCCTACATAAATACTCAAAGTAAAAACTATTATTTTTAAGCCAGCGCTTTGCCCGCCATTGATGGCAGCATCTTTTCTTCCTGTCAGATTATAATAATAACCCAGATTGCGAATCACCCATAAAACAAGATAAGCATGCAGGATGTAAAAACTATGTTCACTTTTTAGAAACGTAATTTTTGTAAATTTAGAAAACCTTTGCAGGAACCGATTGCCAGAAAAAAGAAAAGACAGTCCAATTAAACAATAAACGGATTTCATATAGATCACCAATGTCAGCCATTTCAGAACTTTTACCCTACTGCATTTATATCCTCCTTGCATTATTCTGGCTAACAGAATATCCAAACTGCAATTCCTGCTACCTTGAATTAAAAGAAGACATGACTTACATTATTGTCAGCAAAGGAAAAATAGTGGAAACCAGTATTTGGCATTATGAAATGGGTGGCGACTATTTTATCACTTTCCTGAACAACGATAGTGACCAATTAGGGTCTGGTGCGTATGCTTACAAAGATTATAAACTAAAATATCCCAGACCTTCTTACTAACACTGAAATGAAAAACTACATTAATATATCCCACCTGCGTAATTTCCCATTTGCTATCTTTTTGCAACAAAATAAAACAAGGCCAGCCAGATAAAGCCTTTTACCATTCATCCCTTAGCCATAGCCGCTTGCAGCTGTTCTGCCTGCTGCCGGCTTTTTGCTTTCAGGTCATCCGATTCAAGCCCCATTGGTTTGGCCATCAGGTTAAAATAATTTTCCGAGGCATTCACCCAGGTGATCTCTATTATTTCTTTGTCGGAATAAAAGCGTTGCAGGTTTTGAAAGATCTCGTCAGTAGTGCTTTTATTGGTGGTTACTCCCCTTACGTAGGCCAGCAACGCTTTTTCTTTTTCGTTGAAGCGTTCGCTGTTTTCAAATTGTAAGATCTCCTTTAGCTGGGCCCTGTCCATACCCGCTTTATGAGCCTGAAAACGCATGGCGTTGGCGCAAAAGGCGCAATTATTTAAATGGGACGTAAAATAGCGGATCAGGATCCTGGTTTGTTTGGCAAGCGATAATTTATTATCGGTTGACAGGATCTTCATTGAGGCAAATAGAACCGGTTTACTGCGCGCATATATTACTTTCAGCGCCACCAGTACTTTGCCGAATTGCTTTTTACTAACCCAGTAAAAAAAATGTAATACAAGTCCTTTGGGGCGTTCGATTGCTGTAAGTCGCATATAATTAATTTTACAGCAAAGTTCGGACGTGCAGCGGGTGAATTTTTTGATAAATATCAAAAAGCGTGTTGTGACCGGATCCTGCTCAACGTTTCCTGCGTTATACCCAGGTAAGAAGCGATCATGCCCAATGGTGCTCTTTGTAAAATGGTAGGCTGGCGGTCCATTAGTTTTTTATAGCGCTCGGCGGCTGTTGCAAAATGTAAGTCATCAAAACGTTCCTGGATCAGTAAGATACCATGCGCAGCCAACAGCCGGGTAAATTTTTCTATTTCATGGTGCCGGGCACAAAGCATTTCAAGGTCTTTATAATCCAGTGCCCAGAGGTTGGAATCTTCCAGCAATTCAATACCACGCCTGTCAGGCTGCTGATTGAGAAATGACACTATGGAAACAGCAACGGTACTTTCCGGACTGAACCAGTCTGTAACATCTTTATCATCCTTGTAGTAAAAGGTTCTTGTCAACCCCTTTTCAACAAAGAACATGGAAGTACAAACCGTGCCGGGTTTTACCAGGATATGCCCTTTAGGGTAATCTTCGTTTCGCATTACCGACAGAAACGCCTCCCTGCTTGTTGGCGAAAGCTGCATTTTGTCTTTTACGGAGTCGAAAAATGCTGTCATGATTCAAAGCTAAACGATCGCCATTACAATTCCTCAAACTCATATTTAATACTGTCCTTTGCCAGCACTTCAAGATAACTATCGTACCCTACCAGTAAATAATGTTTAAAGTTTTGTTTAGTAAGTTTCTGATACCATTTTTCATTGAACCACTCGGTGTTCTGTACTTCATAAAAATAAGGATTGATACAAACACCATCCCCTCGGAAAGAAGGTCCATAAGGATCCCAATCGGCCGTATCTTCCAGGAAGATACCATCAGGGGCTTGTATCAGGTATTCTTTATAATTGGATTCCCCGTAATTGTAATTGAAGAACCGAAACTCCGCAAAGGACTCAAAAATGATCCTGAGCCTTTTATTTGAACCATCAGGTAACTTCACTATTGTGGTTGCGATCAGGGTTGATTGTTCTGATCCGTGAATATAAAGTTCATATGCGCCTGCTTTCCAATTCACCTTTACAGGCGCCAGTTTACGTTTTTCCTGCATCATTGCTTCTTTTATTTACACCTGGTTACTTTTTCTATTAAACCCGATCCGTCTTTATTTAAAGTGAGATCAATTGAATGTGATGGCATATCACTTTTCAGATGCGGGGGCACCTCATGAAATGGCACATATACCGCATACTCCGGATTTTTACCGGATATAGTCAGGGCAGCCAATCCCCTGTTATTTAAAGTCACTATTTCACCAGTGGGTCTTTTCGTATATGAGATCACTAACAGATCGGGACTCAATTCGCCCCTGCCAATAGCCTCACCAACTGCACGAACCGGTTGCCCCACAATTTCATCGGCGGCCTGTGAACCTATTGAACTGAATTGAGGCGCACATCTGCCCTGACCAAACATGATATTGTCAGGGAAAGGGGTGATCTCCCCTACCGAAAATGGATCAAAACCCGACAACCCGAAGATATCAACTTTTACTGTTGGATCATTTACATACCCATACAATTGTCTGCCCCCCATCAGTCGGATAGGATCCTGACTGATGTAAACACCGGCTTCCGGGTCGTAATATCGGAACCTGTTATAATAAAGACCGGTCTCCACATCTTCATATTGACCGGAAAACCGGAAAGGCTGCTCACTATTGTGCCCCTTCAAAATCTTCGTTCTTCCGTAAATATCTAATGTCCCTTCCCAAACGGCTTTTCCCGCAGCATCATACATACAATGCGGCGTTCCCAAATGATCGCCTATGATGCAGTATGTTTGTCCGTTCACTATTTTGGCAGCCAGCGAATGATAGCCCTCATCAAAGATCCAGGTGATGGGATTGGTTTTATCAAAGGCATTACCAGGACCTGGTTCCTCTTTGTCGTACATAATTTCTCCCCATTCGCTCACCATCGCCTGCGGCTTTTCATTTGTGGCATATGTCCATTCATGTAATGGCTTATCATTATCCCATACCCACCGGGTAATTTTACCACCGGTTGTTTTTGAAATGCGGCGTCCCAATGCATCGTAGGTGAACAACACCTCTTTGCCATTGGCAGGTGTCACCTTCTTCAACCGGCCGTTGGCATACCATTCGTACTGCGTTTGCAGTCTGTTTGTTTTATTTGTTTTGTTGATCAGTCTGCCTTCTTCATCGTATTTATAAAGATGCTGTTTGCTTTCTAACAGAGCGCCGGCATTACTGTAAGTACGATCCGACTGATGTCTGCTTTCGTATACATTTCCAGTAGCATCCACAGTTCGATGCACAATTCGATTATCTGCATACTGCGCAAATACAAGATTTCCCAGGGCATCATGTTTAAAATGCGTATTGCCCTGAGCGATAGCATCAAATACATTAGTCAGGCGGTCACTGGTATCCCAGGTATATTTCTTCCAGCTTTGTGTCAAGCGGCCATGGGTAACCCGGTGTTCACCAGGACGGCCGGCCTGATCGTATCGCCATTCGCTGGTAATGCCACCTGGTAACACTCTCGCTATCTCCTGCCCTGCCTGGTTGTAATTCAAATGTGCTTCCCATAACAAGTCATGTTGTTTTGCCTGCAGATGGGTTACCAGTCCCAGTTTATTACGCTGTAATTGTATCTCAGCTCCCAAGTTACTGGTCACCAATATGCGCTCGCCCATTTTATTATAATGGCTTTGCACCCGGTATTCGTTCTGCGCTTCGGTTTCAACCAACCCCATTTTATTGCGGGTAAACTGAACATGACTATGTTCATTGATAGCCTCCTGCAGGTTGCCATTTCTATCGTATGAAAATATTTCCCAGCTACCGTCTTCGTATTCTACGCGAATGACACGGCCATTGGCATCATATTCATAATTGGTAAACCGTCCACCGGGTCGTACTATTTTCACTACCCTGCCGGTAATATCTCTTTCAAACTGTTGCTGCAAACCGCCAAACCCTGTCTCCCTGATGATCTCTCCGCGTTTGTTGTAATGAAAGGTATAGTGGCGTCCTGCTTCATTCACCACTGACTGCAATCGTTGTTCTGTATCGTACAGGAATTGCTGCTCGGTCTTTTGCGCTTT
The DNA here is from genome assembly GCF_045805085.1 of Niastella sp. NCBI lineage: Bacteria > Pseudomonadati > Bacteroidota > Chitinophagia > Chitinophagales > Chitinophagaceae > Niastella > Niastella sp. Next base: position 9,286 of record NZ_JBJMLX010000526.1, on the reverse strand, counting down.
CCATTTGGCCAGTTTTCCTAATGGAGTATATTCAAATTGAACATCATGGTGTTTATCTGCCGCCCGAAGCACTTCCTCATAGGCATTGTACGCCAACCTTACCGTATTGCCATCTGGCAGGTAAATATTGTTTAATCGGTTCAGTTGATCATATTGAAACTGTCGTACATGACCAGATGTATTGGTGGTTTGTATACAATTGCCCATGGCATCATACTTCCACCTTGCTGTCGAGCCATCGGGCCATTGCAGGCTTACGAGGTTCTCATCCTCATCATACTGGAGCTGCGTTTTGCGGTTACCGGTTTCAATGACCGCCGCTAATTGCCCTTCCTCATTGTATTCGTAGGTAATTGTTTTTCCATTGGGATAATTCACAAATTGTAAACGACGGGCCTCATCATACCCCCTGGACTGACTGCTGCCATCGGGGTTAACAGAAAGAACGGGCTGATTGTATTCGTTGTAATGATATTGTATACTATTGCCATCAGGGAATGTTTTTTCCTCTAACAGACCCCGTTCATTGTATTTGTACCCGGTTATATGGCCGGCTTCATCAATTTCGCGGTATAACTCAAATTCATCCGTATACTCCATGTATTTGTGATTGCCATAATGATCGGTTTGCTGAATACACAGGTTATTTTCATCGAAATAATAAGTAGTGGTTTCACCCAGTGAATTGGTTACTTCATTATATCCTTTGCCATATTGTATGGATCCTTCCAGTACGCCGCCATCACCCCAGGTATGCACACAACGGTTGGCATCATCATATTCCCAGTAAAATGACTGTCCGTTCCGATCAGTCTTTTTTACCATCAGGTGATGGTGGTATTCCAGTTCTACAGCCTGGTTCAATGCATCGGCGATAGTTACCAGGTCGCCGGCTTCATTATAGCTATAGCTAACCAGGACGCGTTCAATTGTTTTATGTTTGAGTGTTACGCTGGTGATGCGATGATGTGTATCTGTTGTAAAGAACAATTGCCGGCCAACGCTGTCGGTAATAGCATGTAACCGGGTCCCCGTATAATGTAATTGAATGCGATTGCCGCTGTAATTCTCAATAAACGACAACCGCCAAACCCCGGGTTGTTTATCATAATTGAAATGATAGTAATAATGATCGTTATAATCTTCCAGCAGGAAATGGCCGTTTTGTTTTCGGCGGATCAATATTTTTTCCTGTGGGTGATAGAATTCCTCTCCGGCTGCCAAAAACGGAAAAGCTACCAGCCGGCCATCGGCCATCATCAACGAAAAACAATCGTCCTCCTGCCATTCCCGGATCCAACGGTCATAGCTCAGTTGAACGCCATGCCCCAACGGTCCTTCCATTGCAGAATCACTATCCCAGCTGCGGATAAATTTAAAAGGAATGGGTCCAGGCAATTCAATATCGGTATAGGTATAGTTTACCCGGCCAGTGATGAGATCAACAGGGTCGAAACCCATTTTACACAGCTTTTCGTTTAACTTTTTGGTAGAAGGGAATTTTTTGAGGATCTTATTGTTTAATGCTTTTAGTAGTTTACCGCCTATTTTACCAATTATTTTTAAAAAACAGCCAAACACAAACGCTTTTAACAAAGCCATCAGACTGAAGTTGGGCACCAGCGGTCCGCCAACCAGTACCGGTTTACCCCATTGCAGGGGAATACAAAACGAAGTAGGCAGGTATAAGGAAGGAATGGGTTTGAATTTTTTCCCGGGTTTGAACGAAAGCGGTAATCCAATGTCATTACAGGTCATCATCATATACCCCGCCCCGCTCATAGGCGCCCCATCTACCGATACGGTTTTGCTGCCAAAGAAATTCTGGCTGTCATGACCAACAAGCGGCATAAGGGAAAAACCAATGCCAAACGGGATATGTATAAACGTGATAATTATCCCGGCCGTATCAGTATTACCACGCGGCACATGGTTTATTTTTACAGTGGCGCCAATAAAGGGGAGATAATCGAAGGGATCTATTACCAACCCGATATAAGGGTGAGGAAGCGGGACAAATGGTATCGGCGTGTTCACAAAATGAAGATCGATGCCGATCACAGGCTTAAGGTGCGTGTTCGCAACGTACATATTAGGCTATTGTATAATGGTTAATGGTACACGAAATGGTCTTTTAAATTAACAAATTTCATTCCTATCACCTTAAGGCATATGGGTATTTTTTGTTCACACCTCCCGGTTGGTGACAAAATTGGCAGCAAATTCAACTTTAGTGGGACTTACTTAATTTTGTCCTATGGCAAGCCGCAACACTTTAGAAAATAATGCTACGGATAATTTACTGTTCGGTCAGCCCGAAGCGCAGGAAAAATTACAGCATGCCCTCGAGGATCTGTATTACCTGCTTGGCAGGAACTACCCGCTTAAAGCATCCCTGTCCCTGGCAGGCAACAGGTATCAGTTGGTGAAACGTCAATTGCAGGCCCTGCAGGGAATGGCCTGTTCTGCCAACGAGCTCAGGTTACGGAAAAACAAAGAAGTGCTGCCTGCCGCATTAAAAGATGAAACCATCCTGTTGGATGGATTCAATATTCTTATCATTCTTGAAACAGCGCTTTCAGGCGGTTTTGTATTTGAAGGACTGGATGGCTGCTACCGGGACATCTCCTCTGTACACGGTTCTTACAGAACAGTGCAAACCACCGAAGAAGCCCTGATCATGATAGGAAAAACACTGCAACAACTGCAATTGCAAAAAGTGATCTGGGTGTTCGATGCCCCCGTATCGAACAGCGGTAAGCTAAAAGGTACCTGTTATGAAATTGCAGGCAAACACCATTTTCCCTGGGAGATCAGGCTCGAAAATGCGCCTGACAAATACCTGATAGAAAGCAGGGGATTAATTTGCAGTTCCGATGCCTGGGTGCTGAATGAATGCAAGTCCTGGTTTAATTTGGGCGCGCACATCATTAACCAATTGTCAGCAATAAAAATACTTTCATTTAATAAGCTGATTAACCTGCCGGAATAACCGCAACTGTTTATTGGCGCAGCTTTAAATCAACCCCGTCTCCTTGGCCCTGTTTATCAAAGTAACAATATTGTTCACCTGAAATTTGTGCAGCAGCGTAGCCCGATGCGTTTTTACCGTAAGCGGACTGATAAACAATGCTTCCGCAATGGCAGCTGATTTTTGTCCTTCGGCCAGTAATTGCAGAATTTGTTTTTCTCTTTTGGTAAGTTCGGGTATCGCCTGTAAGGTATTGAGATCGGGTTGCTGCATGATCTCCTTTACTTCCTGGCTCATGGCCGTTTTGCCTTCCAGTACGGTATTGAGTGCATCCAGCAGTTCTTTGGCTGAAATATTTTTAAGCAGGTAACCCCTGGCTCCGTTCCTGAACATTTGTGAAATAATGCTTCGTTCATTCAGATTGCTAAGTGCAACTATAATGGTACCTGGATACTGTTCGCTGATGGCTGCGCAGAAATGAACGCCATTGCCATCGGGCAGGGTGATATCAAGTAGTACGATGTCTACTTGATTTGTTTGGAGAAAGGTCATACACGCACCACCCGTTGTAAAACAACCGGCAATTTCATACAGCGGGTTATTCTCCAATAACGATTTGAACCCCTGGATCACGATGGGATGATCATCTACAATCGCAATACTGATCTTATGATGGTTCGGCAACATGCAGCTCGATATTTATTATGGTTCCTTCCGATGATGATTCAATATGAAGATGGCCATGAAAATAGTCCACGCGGTTACGGATATTTTTCAGACCGATCCCTTTCGAATGATGGCTACTGATATCAAAACCTTTGCCATTGTCTTCCACGGTAATAAAGAAACGATCTTCTTCCTGGCTGCATTGCAGCATGATCTCTGAAGCATTCGCATGTTTTACGGCATTGGTAATGATCTCCTGGATCATGCGATAGATCATGATCTGCGAGGATTGCGGCAATGCGGGATCAATATTGTATGCATTGTACACCAACCGAAGTTGCGGGGTCATTACTGAACTGCACAGGTCATTGAGCGCCTCCTTCAAACCCAGGGTGAGCAACGATTCCGGCATCATGTTGCGCGAGATCAGGCGCAATTCCCGGATAGATGCATCCAGCTTCTCTGTTACCTGTTGCAATGACAATTCCTGCGATGCACTCTCCGCAGGGATGCCTGACAGCCCCAATTTAATAGCAGCCAACTCGCATCCCAACCCATCGTGCAGATCGCGGGCCATTCGCTGGCGCTCCTGCTCCTGTCCTTCCATGAGCGCCATATAATTCGATAATTGCTTTTCTTTTTCTTTTCTTTCCAGTTCGGCCTGATAGGCTGTTTCGCGTCTGGCAGCCATTTTTTTGCGATACTGCAATCGCATAATAGTAATAATGGCAATCAGGCTTAATACAGCCACCACTGCCAGTAACAACAGGATCTGGAATTTCCTTTCTTTTTTCTCGTGTTCCAGGTTCCCGATCTGTTTTTCTTTCTCTGCCGTTCTGAAACGCGCTTCCAGGGCATCGATCTCATTTTTTGTTTGCTGTGTATAGATGGAATCCGACAAAACCGCATATTGCATCAAATAACGATAAGCAGCATCAGTATTGCCAGATAGTTTTTCCGTTTCTGCCAGATCGAACAGGAGCTGTTTTTTGTTTTTCGAAAGCGGGAAACTGGTTTCCATCTCCAGCCCTTGCAGTAACATGTTCTTAGCCGCTGCATAATTCTTTTCTTCTTTGAATACGTTGAACTGCTCGTACAACAATGCCCGCTTCTCAAAAACATCACTCATTTGACTGGCCACGGTCAATCCTCTTTCAAGACTTTCATGCGCCAACGAATAGGAATGAATGTTCCTGTAGTATGCTCCTTCTACTGAATAATACAGCGGCCAGAAATAAGAATCAGGATTGGGCTCCAGGATCTTTTTTGCTTTTTGCAGAAACGGAAAAGCCTGCTTTGGCTGGCCACTTAAAATAGTGGCCCGGGCCGACATTACATACGTATCGGCCAGATCGGCATACACTTCCTTACCCGCTTCCATAATAGCAATGGCCCGCGAAAAATATTGAAGCGATCGGGGATATTCATTCAAATTAAGCAGCACCAGTCCGATATTGTGATAACTCAACGCCATGCGGGTACTATCGCCGGCCTGTTGCGCCAACGGCAATACTTTATTGATAAGGATATCGAGGAACTCCCGTGGTTTATCTTTCCGTTGCTCAATGGCGCCATAATTATTCCATGCCCTTGACCGGTAGATCAACGCTTCTTTTTGCGGAAAGGGACGTAAGAGTTTTTCTGCGTACAAATATTCCTGCTGACTGCGGTCCACATCAAATTCAAAGTACACACCGGCCAGATAGAAGTGCGCCACCCCGGCCAGGTATTCATCCCGTTTGCTCATCTCTATGCCCTGCCGGGCATAACCCAGGGCTTTGGAGGTATCCCTGGTGCTGTAATAATCAGAAAGCAAAAAAAGGGCATCCAGTTTTTCTTTTAGCGTTTTTGACGTTTTTAGCACTTGCTGCAGGCTGTCGGGAACTTTCCGGTCGTCTACCACGTGCTGCGCTGCTGCCTGAACGTACAGACATAGCAGCACCAGGCAATAACCTGTTTTCCGGATGGTGTTTATTAATGAATGGTTCAATAGCTCCATTTTAAACGGGGTTCTAAAAATAGGGATAAAACGAATGTCGGTTGGCATATACCCACTTCCGCTATGAAAAATACACCTTTGGGAGTATTGTCTTGCAAGGCTGCCCCACTGAATTTTGCGAAAGCAATTCTCTCTTTCAACCATTAATCATTTCTAACATGAAAAAGAATTTATACTGGATAGCACTGGTATTATTGTTTGCAGCCTGTTCAAAAGCCGGCGGCGGCGATGATGGCACAACAGATCCGGTTACAGGCACGGGCACGGGTACCGGCGCCACGCAACTGGGAAAAGGTATTCTCTATTACGACTGGGCTACGGAAGGTGCGAAAAAATTTGATCTGCAAACAGGCGTGAAAGCAACATTTCTTCCTTATAACACCCGGCGCAATGGCTGGGATGTTAGCCGCGATAATACCTTGCTCATCGAATCAACGGACGATCCGGACGATTACGATAACGAAGTATACACGATCACCAATGTCAAGGATAATACCATCGTTTCGAAATTTAAAAAACTATCCGGCTATTCCAATCTCACTTCTCCCCAGTTGTCTTATGATAAGAAGTTGATCCTGGTGCCGCCTACTTATGACGATGGCGTTATCATTTTAGACCTGCAGGGGAAAATTCTTTTTAACCTCGCTTCCTACCAGGGACAAAAACTGGAGGGCAGAGTGATCTGGATGCCCGATAATACCTTTTTGTTCAGCCAGGGCAACAATTTATATCGCACCAATACGGCCTTCACCGCTGCCACCCTGGTAAAGACGTTCAACTTCGACACCTGGGGCTATTACAGCGCCAGCCCAGATGGCAGCAAGATTGCCCTGCGTGGCGGCAATCATTTGTGGATGATGAATGCGGATGGCAGTAACCTTACCCAGATCACCGAAAGCAATGACATTGAGGTATGGCCTGTGTTTTCGCCAGATTCCAAATACCTGTTGATCGGTTATAATTACACGCTCACCAATCAAATGGGACGTTGGTGGAACCAAGCCATTATCCCGGCAGATTTTGGCAAATACAATCTGGATGATAAAGCAGACAAACGGGTGATCCCGCTTATTGCAAAAGGGGAAAATAGACCTGAAGCAGCTGATGGCATTACATTGTGGCGATAGGATTACCTGTAAATTCCCTACATTTGTCCTCCCTGCATGATCTGTATCCCACGCAAATGAACTTCAGCTCGTTTTTTTAATCTTATGCCCACGGAATAACAAATAGATCTTTCACCATTTAAAACATAGAAAATGGAATTTAACAAAGTACTATTTGTGGTTACGAGCCACGATCAGATGGGCAACACAGACAGAAAAACAGGCATTTGGATCGAAGAGTTTGCGGCGCCGTATTATTACTTCCTCGACAACGGCAAAGAGATCACTATTGCTTCCCCCAAAGGTGGTCAGGCGCCGATCGATCCCAAGAGTAATGAACCGGAAAACAGAACAGAGGCAACCATTCGTTATTTCAACGATCCGGAAACTATCAAACGCCTCAGCAATACCAAAAAAATAAGTGAGGTCAACGAAAGAGATTTCGACACCGTGTTTTATCCCGGCGGGCATGGACCTATGTGGGACCTGCCTGATAATGAAGATTCCATCAACCTGTTAGAAAGTTTTAACCGCGCCGGTAAGGTAATGACCCTGATGTGTCATTCCCCGGTAGCTTTAATAAATGTAAAGGATGTTAATGGTGACTTACTGATCAAGGGAAAGCGGGTGACCGCCTTTACCAATGGGGAAGAAACCCAGGCGCAGTTGGATAAAATAGTTCCCTTCCTGCTGGAAGATAAATTGCGCAGCAAAGGCGCCAACTATCAGAAAGGAGAAGACTGGGCCCCGTTTGTAACCCGTGATGGCAGGTTGATCACCGGCCAGAACCCGGCCTCTTCCGTGTTGGCTGCAGAAACAGTAATGGAAGTGTTTAAAAGAATGGCGGCAACCATGCCGGCTGAAGCGCTATAAAAATTCGCAAAGGCCTTACCAACAATACCCGATGCCTGCATGGGCGGTTCTACCGACAACATGCCCAGGCAGCGGGTATTTTCTTTTTCATAATGTACTTGTCAGAACAACCGCAGTTGCGCAGTTTCTGCAGGCCCGCTTTCCTCTGTAAAATTTGATACGCCAACACCCAGCAGCCGGATCTTTGCTTTCTGGATGTCGGTCTTTAACAACAACTGCAGCACGGTGGCGGCAATGGTTTCCTGATCGGAGACTGCAGCAGGCAGGGTTTGACTGCGCGTGAGTTGTTTGAAATCGCTGTACCGTATTTTGAGTGTAATGGTTTTGCCTTTGAGCTCGTATTGTTGCAACCGGTTGGTAACAATGGCAGCCAATCGATCTAACTGTTCCTTCATTTCAACCGGGTTATCGAGGTCATTTAAAAAAGTATCTTCCGCACTGATTGATTTTGTTTCGCGGTTGGGTTCAACAGGCCGGTCGTCAATGCCCCGCACGATCTTATGATAGAAGCTTCCCTGTTTGCCAAACAAACGCACCAGCTCTACTTCTGAAAGCCGTTTAAGATCGGCGCCGGTGAACAGGTTCAACCCATTCATTTTTTCTGCCGTTACCTTCCCTACTCCATGGAATTTATTCACGGGCAAACTTTCCATAAACTCCTCTACTTTATCGGGCGGAATAAAGGTAAGTCCATCGGGTTTGTTCATATCCGAAGCGATCTTCGCCACGAATTTATTAATGGATACGCCGGCAGAAGCAGTCAGTTGTAACTCATCACGAATGGCTGCTTTTATTTGCTTCGCAATCCCAATGGCTGAACCGATCTGTTGTTTATCTTCGGTAACATCCAGGTACGCTTCATCTAATGATAAAGGTTCAATGAGATCGGTATAACGATGAAAAATTTCTCTTACCTGCCGCGATACGGTTTTATATACAGCAAAGCGGGGTGGCGCAATAAAGATCAGATCCGGACAAAGTTGAACAGCCCGTTTGGATGGCATGGCAGAGCGCACGCCGAACTTGCGCGCTTCGTAACTGGCGGTGGCCACTACTCCACGGTTTTCGGGCAAACCGCCTACGGCAATCGCCTTTCCTTTTAACTCCGGATTGTCACGCTGTTCAACCGAAGCATAAAAGGCATCCATATCGATATGAATAATCTTTCTTTGCGCCATTACCGGCTGTAAGGTACGAGGCATTATCTGAATACCCAATCTCCCTGGACAATATCATGAATTGTCAACCGTTGTAGGAGAACGCTTAAAAAAAATTATAGCTAAACCATGCAAAAACAAAACAATACCTTAAAAACAGTTCCGGTTATCGATAAACAGGAACTTTTATTTTATATAGCAGCCCATTGTCCTGAATGTATTATAAGAATAGCTACTAATTCCGGGTTTACATATAAAGGATTAATAGTTACTATCGGCAAATTAAAAACGGAGGAAGCCATCCTGGTAATACAAATTACCAGTGACAAAAACGAAGTCACCAACAATTATGTACACCTGAGCCTGCATACAATAACCGCTGTTGAATTGCTGGAACCGTCAGACGTACTCAATATTTTTTCATTGGGAAAAGCCATTACCGGCTGTAAGGTACGAGGCATTATCTGAATACCCAATCTCCCTGGACAATATCATGAATTGTCAACCGTTGTAG
>NZ_JBJMLX010000525.1:0-5223 GCF_045805085.1 Niastella sp. | reverse complement strand
TTTCTTTTTTTCGGTACGCTTTCCCTTGGATTTTATATCGGGTTTGCCATTGCAGAGAGAAACGTAGCCCGCAATACGGAGAAGAACAAAGAAGATAGTACGAATCAGCCGCCGCCACAGAGCTAAATGACGCTTTCCCGTGCTTCTTTTCCTAATCTGGGACAACCGAAGCTTTACCGAACATTAACCGAAACGTTATCGGCTATTTTCCATAAACGGGAATTCATATTTGCCATAAACAATAACCGTTTTCAGTAGCCTGAACCTGGTGCACCAATGCCTTTCCAAAACCTGGCAATCGGTAACCGGCGACCCGAACACGGAACCTGTAACCACTATCGGCATTTCGACTTCACTCAATGCCTTCCAAGGTCTTCGACTCCGCTCAGACCCTGAAACCTGAAACCTGGAACTGGGAATTGATCTGTGTAATGTCATCCCTACATTTATTCCCGCATTTTCCTTATTTTCGACTAGCTGAATAACCATTGTACACAATAACGATTTGCCAAATGAAAAAATTGGTTGCCTTTTGCATAACCATACTGCTTATTTACAGTTCCTCTTTTGCCCAGTCTTCGGGCGTTACTATTTCCAGTCCGGATAAATCAATACAGGTTACCTGTTTGCTCGATGGCGAAGGCAAACCTTCCTATTCGGTTCAATATAAAAACAGCGTGGTGCTGGAGTCCTCACAACTTGGCCTGGTTCGCCCTGATGGCGATTTTTCAAAAGGGCTTGTAAAAACAGCTGTTACCCTGCCCACTGTTGTTAAAGACAATTACCGGCTGGTTACTGGCAAACGCCAGAACAATGTATACACCGCCAACCGCCAGGTTATTCATTATAAAAATGCCAGTGGTAGTTTACTGGATCTCATCTGGCAGGTATCGAACGATGGCGTGGCTTTCCGGTATTATTTTCCTGGTACGGCCTCCGAAGCTAAAAATATAGATACAGAATATACTTCCTTTCACCTGCCCGCTGCCGCAAAGGCCTGGCTGCAGCCCATGAGCGTGGCCAAAACCGGGTGGCAACAGGTGAACCCCTGTTATGAGGAATTTTACGAGAAAGGCATTGCCGCTGGCACGCCTTCGCCACTGAAAGCGGGTTGGGTATATCCGGCCCTGTTTCAATCGGCCGGCCACTGGCTGTTGATAACCGAAGCCGGTATGGATGGCCATTATTGCGGCACCCGGCTGGATAATGATTCGGCTAATACCAGCTATCATATTGCTTTTCCCGACGCCCGGGAAGTGATCCCAGGCAAGGGTTTTAAGCCACAGGCTACCGGGCCCCTTTACTCGCCCTGGCGCATAATCACTATTGGCAGTCTGGCCACCATTATTCAATCATCGTTGGGTACCGATCTGGCCAAGCCTGCTTCACCCACACAGAATTTTTCCTTTGCCAAAGCAGGCAAATCGGCCTGGAGCTGGGCTTTGCTGAAGGATGATTCAACGGTTTACCCCGTACAAAAGCGCTTTATTGACTATGCCGCCAATATGAACTGGCAATATTGTTTAATTGATGCCGATTGGGACATTAAAATTGGTTATGACAGTGCACAATTGCTGGTGAATTACGCCAAACAAAAAAAGGTAGGCATTTGGTTATGGTACAACTCGGCAGGAAGCTGGAACACGACGCCTTACCATCCCCGGAATAAATTGCTTACGCATGAGGACCGGGAAAAAGAATTCAGCCGCTTAGAAAAAATGGGCGTGGCCGGCGTCAAGATCGACTTTTTTGGGGGCGATGGCCAGTCGATGATCCAGTATTACATCGACATTTTAAACGACGCTGTAGCTCATCATTTAATGGTGAATTTTCATGGCGCTACCCTGCCCCGTGGCTGGCAGCGCACCTGGCCCAACTTAATGAGCACAGAAGCCATTAAGGGTTTTGAATATATCACATTTGACCAGTCGGCAGCCAATCAAGAACCCACCCATGCCGCCATGCTGCCCTTTACCCGCAATGCCTTTGACCCCATGGATTTTACGCCCGTGTGTTTATATAAAATACCCCGGATCAACCGTCAAACCACCCCGGCCTTTGAGCTGGCATTGTCGGTGCTGTTCTTGTCGGGCTCACAGCATTTTGTTGAAACACCGTCGGGGATGGCCCATATGCCTGCCTATGTAAAGGAGTTCCTGCAAAAACTGCCCACCGGTTGGGACGATGTGCGTTTCATCAATGGTTTTCCCGGCGAATTTGTGGTGCTGGCCCGTAAATCGGGTAACAAGTGGTATATCGCCGGCATCAACGGTTCCAACCAGGAAAAATCAGTATCGCTTGATCTGGCGGCCTATAAAGCCAAAAAAGCCGTGCTGCTGAAAAACAGCCAGGGCGACAATTTTATTGACCAGCAAGCTGTTACCCTTCTACCCAATAAAAAAGAAAACATTACCCTGGGCGCGCACGACGGATTTATAATGGTGCTGGAGTAAGTTTTTACTTATCTCGTAAAGCCGGGGCCGGTTAAATCGGTACTTTTGCAACCTTGTTTTAACCCTTTTGCTTAGGTGAAAGGGTATTTTAGTAATGGCGAAGACGATACATATTGCATTAGTAGGAAATCCAAACAGCGGTAAAAGTTCCCTGTTCAATGTTTTAACCGGCCTGAACCAGCAAGTGGGTAACTTCCCTGGGGTAACGGTAGACAAAAAAGTAGGTACTTGTCAATTGTCTGACGGGTTGAGCGCCTCTATTATTGACCTGCCCGGAACGTACAGCCTGTACCCCCGGCGGGAAGATGAATGGGTGGCTTACCGCGTATTAATGCGGCAGGATAAAGATGTGGAGGAACCGGAAATGGTGGTGTTGATTGCAGATGCCAGCAACCTGAAACGCAATTTGCTATTCGCCTCCCAGATCATTGACCTGAAAATTCCGGTAGTGGTGGGCCTCACCATGATGGATATTGCCCGCACCAAGGGCATTCAGATTGATGTGCCGGAACTGGAAAGAGAACTGGGTGTACCGGTAATTCCCATTAACCCCCGAAAAAACAAGGGCATTCAACCTTTAAAGAAGGCCATCGAACAAACCGCCCTGGAATTATACAAAGCGCCCGTACGCGATTTTATCAATAACGAAGCCCTGGCCCCGGCGGCCATTGGCAGCGTAAAGGAGCTGTTCCCCGAATTAAGTGATTACAAAGCCATTCATTACCTCATCAATCATGAATCTTTTGCCCTGAACAAAAACCTGCATGATAAAATAGAAGCGATTGAAGGGGCGAATAATTTCAACCATACAAAAACGCAGGCAGAAGAAATTCTACAGCGGTATCAGCGTATTGGCGCCATTCTGAAACAATCAGTAACGGAACCCTCGCCGCTGCAAAAAACCCTGTTCACCGAAAAGCTGGATAATATTTTCCTGCACCGGCGTTGGGGATACCTCATTCTGCTTTCTGTATTGTTCCTGCTGTTTCAAAGCGTGTTCTGGCTGGCCGAGTACCCGATGAATTTTATCGACTGGAGCTTTTCGCACCTCAGCAACTGGTTTAGCAATGTATTACCTGGTGGCTGGTTAACCGATCTGTTCATTAACGGTATTATGGCCGGGTTGGGTGGTATACTGGTTTTTGTACCACAGATCATGATCCTTTTTGGCCTGGTGACTATTTTAGAAGATACCGGTTATATGGCCCGCATTAGTTTTTTAACCGATAAGCTGATGCGTAAGGTGGGGTTGAACGGTAAAAGTGTAATGCCCATGATCAGTGGGTTTGCCTGCGCCGTGCCCGCCATCATGAGCGCCCGCAATATTGAAAACAAAAAAGAAAGATTACTCACCATACTGGTTACCCCATTAATGAGTTGCAGCGCCCGCCTGCCGGTATATACCATTCTGATAGGGTTGGTTATTCCGAAAAAAATGTTCCTCGGCTTTTTAGGATTGCAGGGACTGGTGATGATGGGCCTGTACTTGCTGGGACCAATTATGTCGATGCTGGTATCGTACATTGCCCGCTTTTTTATTGATATAAAAGAAAAAAGCTTTTTCATATTGGAGTTGCCGGTTTACCGTGCCCCACGCTGGAAGAATGTAATTGTAACCATGATCAACAAGGCGAAGATCTTTGTGTTTGACGCCGGCAGGGTTATTATGGTCATCAGCCTTATACTGTGGGCATTGAGCACCTATGGCCCCCGGGAAAGAATGAACGGGGTAAAGGCGCGTTACGAGCAGCAAGTAAAACTACATCCTGAACAGGAAGCAGCGCTTACCCGTTTAAAGAATACCGAATTATTGCAGAACTCCTATGCTGGTATGCTGGGTCATAGCATTGAATCCGTTATTAAGCCACTGGGGTACGACTGGAAGATTGGTATTGCTTTGATCACTTCTTTTGCCGCCCGCGAAGTTTTTGTTGGAACCATGGCTACTTTATATAGTGTGGAAGGCGGCTCTGATGCGGATGAAAGTACGCTGATGCAAAAAATGAATGCAGCAGTACGGCCCGATGGGACTAAGGTATACACACTGGCCACCGGTATTTCCCTGATGATATTTTATGCCTTCGCTATGCAGTGTATGAGCACGCTGGCCATTGTTAAACGCGAAACCCGTAGCTGGAAGTGGCCGCTTATTCAACTGGTATATATGACCGGTCTGGCATACATCATGAGCCTCATTGCCTATCAATTACTGAAATAAACATCCTTCACTTTTATAAAAAAGAAAAGGGCTCGCGAAAAAGCCCCTTTGTGTTTTGTCCAATCCATGAAAAATAAACCGTCTGAAATATCTTGACGCTATAAAAGCAATGGCAATATTCGTTTAACAGGAAACTATACGTGAAACAATCGTGCTGAGTTTGCCCGGGAACTCCAATTAACCAGCTGCTAACAAATCGGGCTAATTACCTCTAATGCATAGTCATATATATGACGCTGAATTGAATGAAAGGTTTGTTATAGAACGGTTAAATGCTATAACGACTTTAAAGTGACAATGAGTGTCGGGATGTAATGAAGATTAATATTAACTTTTTCCCTTTAATGAGATTTTAATCTCAGCGGCAAAGTTTTGTTATTGTCCTACCAATTTACTTCGCTTTTCAAGCATAACGGTTGTTCGCCATATACCATCGAGTTGGGCAATACGTTCGCGATAACCAATGTAGCGAAAGCCACATTGTTCATGTAAGTGAATACTGGCCCTGTTCTCTTCATGTATTACGCTTAACAATGACCATATTCCGTTTTG
>NZ_JBJMLX010000524.1:0-4943 GCF_045805085.1 Niastella sp. | reverse complement strand
GCCAATGCCTATTATTCAACATTCGAGTATAAGTTCGATCATAAAACTGGTAAATTTTTAGCAGTTAAAAAAGTCACGGATTAGTTTTAGTTTCGCACCCAAATGCAAGAGGCAACTAATATTTTTGAAGCAGGACAGGTTTTATTGATCAATAAACCGCTTGAGTGGACATCCTTTGATGTTGTTAGAAAGATCCGTAATACGATAAAAATAAAAAAGGTAGGTCATGCCGGCACGCTTGACCCGCTGGCGACCGGTATGCTTATTTTGTGTACAGGCAGGTTCACCAAGCGTATCAATGAGTATATGGCGCAGGAAAAGGAGTACACCGGCACCATTACGCTGGGCGCCATTACGCCTACCTACGACCTCGAAAGCGAGCCCCGGGATTTTAAAGATTATAGTTCCATTACGCCGGAGCAGTTACAAGCTATTACGGCGCAGTTCACCGGCGAAATTATGCAGGTGCCCCCCATGCATTCTGCCATTAAAAAAGATGGTAAACGGGTGTATGAGCTGGCCCGCCAGGGCTTAACCATTGAGCTGGAGCCACGCCGGATCGTAATAAAAGAATTTGAATTTACAAAGATAGAAATGCCCGTACTTCATTTCAGGGTGGTTTGTTCAACCGGCACCTATATCCGCAGCCTGGCCAACGATGTGGGTAAAGCCGCTGGTTGCGGCGCCTATCTCAGCAGCCTGTGCCGTACCCGCATTGGGGAATTTACGCTGGATAAATCCATGACGATGGATGAGGCGATGGAATGGATAGCTAAGGAAAAGGCCCTCCCAGGCTAAAGCTTGCGCCTCTGCTAAAGCTTCAGCGACACGTGGACGGCGGGCAAGGCCATGGCAGAAGGGAACCCTTTTATCAACTATATCAACCCAATCAACGTATTAACTTGTCAACTCGTCAACTCGTCAACTGGTCAACTAATCAACTCTCTCAAAACGGATACCCCAACCCCAACTGAAACTGCCCGTTTAACAACCGCACATCTTTGAACCAGCCATCGTTTATATTGGAAAATGCCGGATCTTTTAATTTATACGCCCAGTCGAGCCGGATGAGGAAGAAATCGAAATCGAAACGCAAGCTGCTGCCCGCGCCAATGGCGAGGTCTTTATACAGGCGGTCGAGTCGGAATGAGGCTTCCGGAATTTTTTGATGGGTAGTGTTATCTAACTCCTTACTCCATATATTTCCCATATCAACAAACAGGGCGCTGTTCACTTTAATTCCCGCAATGGTGGTGATATTAAAGCGGAATTCGGTGTTGAACTCCAGTTGCATATTTCCGAATCGCTCAATGTTCGTAGTGTCGTTCTCATACAAGGTGGAAGAACCGGGGCCTAAATGCCTGATCTGCCAGGCCCGCATACTGTATGGACCACCGGCAAAAAATGCTTTAAAGAACGGCAGGTTATTCTCTGGTACCAGTTGACCTGTTCCGTCTTTGGTTTTACCATACACATACCCATAACCGGCAAAAAGCCGGAATGCCATGGAGGAATGCTTATAGTTTATATAGTGTTTATACTCGCCGTCAACCTTTACAAACCGGGCCAGCGACCCATATTCCAGGCTTTTTATAAAGCCAAATAACCCACCGCTTTCCTCTATCCGGCCCCGCAACAGGGTGAGTTTATTGTCTTTTTCAATGCCGGTGCTCAAGCTGAGGACCTGGCTTATGATAAGCCCGTTATTAAACGCATATCGGTAGGAAGGGATCTGTCGTTCCAGTTTTTGCAAACTGTCGGTCTTTTTTACATCCGTATATTCATAATTTAAAGGAATGTATTGCCAGGTCTTCCGCCATTTTTGTCCAACCTGGTCCTGGTCTTCGCGGCGGCGGCCCTTTACCCACTCATATCCCCAGGAAGTATTGAATGACTTCGATTGAAACAGCAGGAACCTATCGGTATATGACGCGTTCAGGTTTAATACCGTACGCGGGTTTATCAGGCTGTCGGTCTTTATTTTAATGGGTGTTATGAACTTGGGAAAGTTAATGGTATGAGCCAGGCTGGCCTGCAGGGTTTGAATAAAGTTAGACCCCAGCTCAATCCCAAACCGGGCGCTGGTAACGGTTTGTATGGCTTCGCGGAAGGCATTCCGGTTCAGCAGGCGGCCGTTCACTCCAATACCAAATAACTGGCCATTGGTTAAGATGTCGCTTATGTTGCGGCTGGCTTCCAAAGATAGATTCAGGTTTTGTTTGAGGCTTGGGTACAGCTTTAGTTTGGCATCCAGTATAGGTACGGTGGTGTCTTTTCGTTCAACTATTTCAAAATCCACATTCTGCCAGGCGCCCAGGCTGGTAAAATTGTTGATGGTGCGAAAGTAGCGGCGCTGTACATACAGCGACCCCGGCCGCAGGTAAATATTACTGGCCACAAAGGGCAGTTTGAAGCGATGGGAGTTATAAATAAACTGATAGCCCTTTATGTTGGCCGTATCGTTTTTGGTTGAATCAAGTACTTCATAGCTGGCGTCGGGGTACACCGATACTTTGCCTATATAATACTTTTTTAAGCGGCTGCTGTCCTTTACCGGGTGTTGTTTAAACACTACGTTGATGGTGGGGTTCTCCCTTTTTTTGCGCAGGGAGTCCAGTAACCTGATCTGCTCAAACAGATCGAGGGTTGGGTCTATCAGGGCGGCTACCACGGTGTCTACCTCGGCATACACATCTTCTTTAGATAGTTTGTAATAGCCATTGTTGCGAAAAACGGTGAGCAGCCTGTCCAGATCGTCCGATACTTTTTGCTGGGTATAGGCTTCGTTCTTTTTAAGTACCGACTTGTCCTTTTGACGCATGGCCAGTTGTTGCAGGCTAGAGTCGCGGAAGGCATAACCGATTGAATCGAGCCGCAGCACCTTACCGGGGATAACCGTAAAGTTTACATAGGTGCGGTATTGTTTGCGCACCGTATCTATATGAAAGGTGTCTTTTATTTCGGGATGAAAATAACCCAGGGAATGCAGCAGGCTGGCCATAAACAGCTTCGACCGGTCGATATTTACGGTATCAAATACGGGTGGTTTTTCCAGCACCCGACGTACCCCTACATAATATACGTATTGCGTTTTCAGACTGTCGTCAAGCTGATTGGTGAGGCGTTCCTCCAGTTGCAGCTTTTCGGGCACATTACCCTGAATTTTGATGGTGGTTTTGTAAACAAAGGGTTTTCCAGGTTGAAAATGTTTTGGAACGGTGCAGGAAGTTATTGACGCCGCTATTAAAGCGCAGTACGCTATCCATTGAACCAGTCTAAATACAGTAACTTGCCAGGCTAATAACAACATATTTAGTTTAATCGGAATGCAATGTTGATTAAATCTCAGGTCAAATATATTCAAAGTTTAAGCCACAAAAAATTACGAGATAGCGAAGATGTATTTGTGGCCGAGGGACCGAAGCTTATTAACGAACTTTTAATTGCCGGTTTACCCCTGCAGCAACTGTATGCCGTAAAGGAATGGATAGCTGAGCATGGCCGGCAACTGACCGGCTCCGTAACGGAAATAACCCCGTCGGAACTGGAGCGCATCTCCCATTTACAAACCCCCAACCAGGTGTTGGGTATTTTTAAAAAACCTGTTTTTACCGCGAACAGGCCTGCCCGAAATACCCTTTCCCTCATGCTCGATACCATTCAGGACCCGGGGAATTTGGGTACTATTATCCGCTGTGCCGACTGGTTTGGGATAACCCAGGTCTTTTGCAGCGTTGATTGCGCCGATGCGTATAACCCCAAAGTGGTGCAGAGTACCATGGGTAGTATTGCCCGGGTACAGGTAGTGTATGGGGAATTGACAGCGATGTTGAAGGCGGAACCGGAATTGCCCACGTATGCGGCGGTGCTAAATGGTACCGAGCTGCGCAAATTGCAGCCCATTAAAGAAGGGGTGATCATTATAGGAAACGAATCAAAAGGCATCAGTGCAGAAGTGCTGGCGCTTTGCCGAAACAGGATAACTATACCGCGCCACGGCCAGGCGGAGTCGCTCAATGCAGCGGTGGCAACCGGGATAATATTATCGCATATAATCTGAATACAGTTTCAGGTTTCAAGTTTCAGGTTACACGTTACAAGGAAAGAACCTTTGACCGGAACCTGAAACCTGTAACCTGTAACATTATTCTTTCTTCACCACAATCCGCTGCGTATCGTCCATTAGTATATCATCGAACAGCTTTTTTATTTCTGCATAACCGGTTACGGGGATCCTTTGCTTTTTTAGCACCAGGGAAGCCGTGCAATACACTGCTTTTTCGGTTTCGTTGTACCAGTATTTGGTAGTATAAGTAGCAATAGCGCTGGATAGTTCCTTTGGTTTGGGAAGGGCTTCAACCGACATGCCGGCTGGTAATTTGAAAACAGTTGTATCGATGCGTTCAAAAGGGTAGCTGAAATAATAGTCCAGTTTACGACCCTCTGATTTAGGCAGCGCCCGTGACCAGAACCGGTAAATGCGGGGACTGATGAATAGTTTATTACCGGCATTGAATTCATGCACTTTCTCGTACGACATTTCCAGGTTGGTGGTAAACCCGCCCGGTCCTTCTTCTATTTGCTTTAAGTTAAAATTATCCGGCTGTTTAAAATTCAGGCTGTTCACGATAAATTCTTTCTGATCATCCTGCTTCTCATCTAAATAATACTTCATCTGTCTTTTATACTCGCCGGTTGTAGTAAAAGTAGTGTGGGTGCTGCCTGAACCATCGGTTTGCAGATCAATTACCGTATGTACCTTAAATATATTTTCCGAACATTTACTTTCAGGAGTAGGAACCAGTACGCCGCCATTTTCGGTTATCAGCAGGGCGTTCCGGTTTTCGGTAAAGGCGCCTAACGCATTAAAATCGGAGATATTGCTGGTGCATTCCAGCCATACCGTGTCTTTTTGCATGGGTACACATAGAATAACATGGTTG
>NZ_JBJMLX010000523.1:0-4624 GCF_045805085.1 Niastella sp. | reverse complement strand
ATTAATATCGGTGCTGATATTAACATACATCGCCATATTATCGATAGCCTGAGCGGTTGGCAAAATATTACCGGCTCCACTATTTACAAATGACGGGTTCAATTCATATGAAAAACGATCCTGCCCCGTAGTGTTTAGCCAGGTCGCCATATTATTCATGAAATTACCATTGTAATGCCCCATATTGACTTTAGGAGCGGTTCCCGCCTTTACATAAAACACGTTATGATCACTGGTAAAGCGCGGGGGAGCGTTAGCAACGAAAATGCCATAATTTTCAGTAGCCACCTGCCGGCTTACGCTTACAATATTGTCCATGAAATTCACATCGGAAACACTTTCCAGCGACACGGCACGGGAAACATCGCCCACCTGAGTTTGGTCGTCGAGTGATACCGTATTATGATATACATTAAAAAAACTTCCGCCAACGGAAACAATCCCGTATTGTAACCAGTTTGAACTCCAGTTGTAGATCGCATTATTAGCGATGAGATTTTCCTGGCCGGCAGAACTTGTTGAATTGATCCTGATACCATATGTTTCATTACCAGAGTATGAGGGATCAATATTCATATCATGAATGCGGTTATTGATAACAGCCACCTTGTGATTTACCATATCCAGGTGAATAGCACACGACCAATAATTTTCCCAACCCGATGTAAAATCGTTTCCATCTACCTGGGTATTGCTGTTATAATACAACTCGATGCCATTCTTATACCAATTGGTGATGGTGTTCTTTTTCAGTATGTTTCCGTCCATGTACTGGGCGGCTCCGCTGACCGGTATAGAGGAAAGGGTTATAGCTATACCACTGCCTTCAATAATATTCTGTTGTATCAGGTTAAAATCACAATTGCTGTTTCCGGGATCCTTTGGATTTTCGTCATTACCATTGATCACAATCCCCTCAGTTGTTTCAGGATTACTAAAATTCAATTGATTGATGATGTGGCAATTCTTAATTGTATTATGATCGGCATCGTTCAATAAATGAAAGCCATAACCATACTCGCCGCCGTTCATAGCCTGCGGTTCCACCTGAAGGTTATCAAAGGTTACATAGTCAGTATTATTCAACTTAACACCGGCGCGGCTGAAGGAATTGGTCGAAAGGAAAATAAGCCTTACCCCATTACAATTAAAGGTAATAGTGTTGGTAGCCGATGTACCCGTAATGTTGCTTAGCAACACCTGTTCGTTATACGGGCCGCTACCTGCCTGTACGTTAAAGGTCACCGGACCATTAACACCGCCAGAAAGAAATGCGGCTGCAGCTGTAAATGTTTGGAAATTTGTTCCGCCGGTTGCTACGGCCGAATTGATGGTAAATGTACCGGACACCTGTGCATGGATTGCAGCGCTTGCAAAACCTAAACAAAGGGTAAACAGAAATCTAATATTAAATACGTGCCCGCGTAAAATTTTTCGCATAGCCGATGATTGGATTTTAAATTTCTATAGGATATAGGATCGTTTATCTATTATAATCAGAACTTAAAACCAATTATCAGTAATACATAATTGATCATTGGTTAATGGTTCCCCCTTACAACAACAGAGCCCATGTATGAATACATTATTCAAACAAGGGTGCGGCATTAAGGGTGGTTAGCAAAACACACAGGTATCTTTACGTCGCGAACCATTTAAGAACGCGTTTTAGGGCTTACAATTGTGTACACCCCTACCTGATAATGAAAAAATAATTCACATTTTTCAAATAGAACTGTGTGAAACTAAATTGCTTATGAGAGTAAAACAGGGAAGAAAATTTGTAAAGGCTTTAATAAAAATAAAAGCCGGGGTGCGATAACAACATTAAAAGCCGCCTGTATGGCGGCTTTTAAGCGTACAATTATGTTTACAATTACAGATAACCGGCCATTTCCTGTTGGTATCCGGCGGCTATTTGTTTTGCTTTTTCGGCAAAATCTTCTTTACCGGAGGCATATATAATGGCCCGGCTGGCATTTACCAACAAACCCACTTCTTTATTCATGGCTTTTTCGGAGATCTCTTTCAGGCTACCGCCCTGGGCCCCTACCCCGGGCACCAGGTAAAAATGATTAGGGGTAATGGCGCGGATGTTGGTAAACTCCGATGCCTGCGTGGCGCCCACCACAAACATTAATTGATCGGCAGTACCCCATTCCGCGGCAGTACGTAACACTTTTTCGTACAACAACTCCTCCCCTGCCTTTTGTAATTCAAAGTCACGGGCGCCTGTGTTGGAAGTTAACCCCAATACAATTGTCCATTTGTCTTTGTATTCGAGGAAAGGCAATACACTGTCGGCGCCCATGTAGGGAGCTACCGTTATGGCATCGAATGGCAGCGCTTCAAAAAATGCTTTGGCATATTGGGATGATGTATTGCCAATATCGCCGCGTTTCGCATCCGCTATTTTGAAATGGGTGGAAGGAATATAAGCAGCCGTTTTTTCCATCGCCTGCCAACCGGTTATACCCAGTGCTTCATAAAAAGCCGTATTTATCTTATAGCCTACACAATGATCTTTCGTAGCATCGATGATCTGCTTATTAAATTCAAATACCGGGTCGGATGCAGACAACAGGTGTTTTGGTATTTTGTCAATATCCGTATCAAGCCCTACTATGAGGTATGATCTCTTAGTGCGTATTTGTTCAACCAGTTGCTGCCTTGTCATGCGTGTTGGAGTTGTAAAATTTGTCGCAAGATATTAGTGAATTGCCATACTTCCTCGAAAGTATTGTATAAAGGCACGGGCGCCAGCCTTATTACATTGGGTTCGCGCCAGTCGACTATAATACCTGCGCGGGCCAGTTCATCAAATACCTGTTTGCCCTGCTGTAACATCAACATAGACACCTGGCAGCCTCTTTCCGCTTCATTCCTGGGCGTAATAAATTCTACCACCGGTTCTGTTTGCTGATTGTTCAATTCATCGAGCAGGAACCACAGCCATTTATTTAATAACTGTCTTTTCTTTTGCAACCTGTCGAACCCGGCTTCCATAAAAATATCCAGCGCAGCCCGGTGTGCTGCATATAACAGCGGTGATGGCGTGCTTAATTGCCAGCCTTCGGCCGAACGGGCGGGATTAAATCCTTTCTGCATCAGGAAACGGGTGGCTTTATCGTAGCCCCACCAGCCTGCAAAACGCGGCAGGTCTGCATTGTTATGGTAACGTTCATGAATATAGGCGCCACCAATACCACCCGGACCTGAGTTCATATATTTATAACTGCACCAGGCGGCGAAATCCACGTTCCAGTTGTGCAACTGCAATGGAATATTCCCTGCTGCATGCGCCAGGTCGAACCCTACTTTGGCGCCTACGGCCTGCGCCGCTTTTGTAATGGCCGCCATATCGAACAGCTGGCCGGTATAATAATTCAAACCACCCCATAACACCAGGGCCAGTTCATCTTTATGTTGTTGTATGGCTTGCAGAATATCCTCATGACGAATGGTATGCTCGCCTTTGCGGGGGCCTACTTCAACAATTACATCATTAGGGTTGAAGCCACAATATTTCACATGCGTTTCCAGCATATACTGATCGCTGGGAAACGCCTTGGCTTCGCAAATGATCTTGTTCCGTTTTTGGTCGGGATTATAAAAAGATACCAGCAGCAAATGCAGGTTCACCGTAAGCTGGTTCATAGCCACTACTTCATGGGGCAGTGCGCCTACGATGGTTGACAATGGTTGGGTAAGATGGTCGTGGTATTGCAGCCAGGGTTGTTCACCCATAAAGAAGCCTTCCACGCCATAATTGGCCCATTTGTTCAGTACCTGCTGCAGGTAGTCGTTGGTTCGTTTTGGTTGCAGGCCCAGGGAGTTACCCAGAAAATAGATCTGTTGCCGTTCGTCAATTACGGGCATAATAAATTGCTCCCGAAACGAACGCAGTTCGTCTTGTTGATCGAGCTGGCAGGCAAACGATTGAGAATTTTCAAAAATCATGTAGTAGTTTTATCGTGAATCGGCAATTTTGGCCTCGCGATTATATTCAACCTGTTAACTTGTTAACTTATCAACCTATCAACTTTCTACTTATTCTTACAACTCTTTCTTCCTGGTTAACTGGTTAACTGATCAACTGGTCAACTCTACAAAGCCCCTGTCTTTCCACCATCAACCGGAATACTTACCCCATTTACATAAGAGGCAGCGGGGGATGCCAGGAAAGCTGCTACGGCGGCCAGCTCTGACGCTTCGCCAAACCGCTTCATGGGTATCTCCTGTTGCATCTCCTGTTCAATTACCTCCTTTGATACGCCTCGCTTTTGGGCAGTGTTCTGGACCAGACTTTCCAGCCGTTGGGTTTTGGTAAAACCTGGCAAAATATTGTTCACCGTTATATTGTACTGCCCTACTTCATTGGCCAGTATCTTGGACCATACGGCTACTGCACCACGCACCGTACCCGATACGGCCAGGCCGGTAATGGGAATACGAATAGAAGTTGAAATTATATTGATGATACGGCCATAACTGGCTTCTTTCATGGAAGGAATTACTGCCTGTACCAGCAATTGATTTACGATCAGGTGCTGGTTAAACGCCTGCATAAAAGCTTCTTCCGTTGCAGTGAGCACCGAGCCAGGCGGCGGTCCGCCTGTATTGT
>NZ_JBJMLX010000522.1:0-7432 GCF_045805085.1 Niastella sp. | reverse complement strand
TTTTAATGCATCCTGGCCATCAACGCCGGCCAGGGTTGTATACCCCTCCTGTTCAAGAGTGAACCGGACCATTTGCACCACAAAATCAGAATCATCTACTATTAGTACGGTCTTATTCATAAACGAATATTGGGATTTTATCAAAAGAGGTCAGGCTTACAATATCAGTTGTAAAATAACGTCAGTGGGGGCAGTGCACCCTATTGAGGCTGCACCTAATATTATGAGGTTACTGGTTTATATGTAGAAGGGTGGTATATTACCACTAAAGAGGAACGAAGTACACAATGTGAGCATCAATGACTTGAATAAATCCGAAAAGGGATATGCGTCAGGGTAAGCACTTATTTCATAATAACGGCTTCCACGCTAAAGATGGCCAGTACATCGTCCATCTTCCTGATAATCTCAGGGTATTGTTCGTTTTCCGCAATCAATATAATGCTGTTGTTCTCTGCGGATGGTTGAACGCGGCGTAAAAGGCCTTGCAGGTTTTTATCAACAATGTAATAATAATAACCGCCATTCAAAATCTTTGTAAAGCGAAGCTTTTTCAGGGCGATCCAGCTACCACTTTTAAACTTTGGTTCCATGCTATCGCCGGTTACGGCTATCACGCAATCAAAATTTCCTATAACAGGCGCATCAATACGCCAGCCAATCAACATGGGTTTTTCGTTGAGGGTAGTAATGCCGGGTGCATTGCCATCGGCTAATGGAAGGGCGTCGTCATCAGTTGTAAGAAAAATTCCGGTAAATAAAGAGGGCGCAACCTGTTTGGTTGGTTTACCGTTATTTGATTTGGGCTCCTCGTATACGTAATCAGGCGTGTTTTCTACCTTATCGAGAAACTCAAGCAGCTTATTATATAAAGCAAAGTCACTGGGCTTGGTGCCCTTCTCCCATTTATACAGGTTTTCCTTTGAAATGCCGGTTGCTTTTGCAATAGCAGGCATTTTTATATTCTTCTTTTTTCGAAGCTCTTTTAACCTTTCGCCAATTTGCATTGATATCAGTCAATTAAGTGAGAACAAGTAAGAAATTACACTTACAAATCATTTAAAATGTAATATTTTCCATTATCTTTATATAGCAAAATTACTGTACCAAATTAAGAAATAATGAAACTCAGCCAAAAAGCTTTAAAGGCTATTAATAATCCGGTTACCCGTCGCCGTCTTATGGATGTGCTTGGCTGTACGGAGTTCACCATAGCCAGGTATATTCAAAAGAACAGCGACAATCTTACCAAAGCTGCTGCTTTACAGGTAATTAGGGAAGCCACCAAGCTCCCCGACGAAGAAATACTGGAAGTAGAAAAAAAATAACAACCATACAGGAACAGGGGCTCAACCAAACCGAAATCATTTAACCGGGCCTTTTGGGCTTGTTTTATAATTTATTCAACTAAACAGGATAAAACGGATAAAACAGGCCCAAGTATTTCATTGAGCCTGTTTCTATCCTTATAAAAACGAAATTACACTGAATAAGAGGTGAAGCACCTTGGATACACTTTACCAGAGCAAGGTAAAATAGTGACCTCGAAAAGGATTTCCCTTTCCTCATATATAAAACAATTAAGCAATCCTGCTGTACTAAAAAGAGGAGAAAAAAAATTGGTTTTTACCCAATTCAGGTAAATACAATACCCAATTACCCGCAAATCTTAAGAAATTGTTATATATTTTATAATTTCCATATTGCAGCCATCACGCGAAAAATGGCTTCAATGTGCTCCCACTGGCGTTGAATAGGGGGAAACTTATCTTGGTTAGGGTTATCGGACATGAGGCATAAACTGTTTTCTGTTTCGCCCGGATAAATTCTTCGTACATACCCCTGCCAGTTTTTATCGATGATGTAATAATACCATCCCCAATCCAGAATGCGGTAATTGTTCAATCTGCTGATGGCTACCCGGCAACCATTGATAAAAGTAGGCGCCATGCTTTCGCCGGAAACTTCTATAATTCCTTCCACCGGACCCAGGAAAGGCGCATTTATGCGGTCTACGATCAGCTCCGGCTCGTCGTTCGAGAACAGGATGGTGCCGGCAGCGGCCTTGCCATCGGTTTGGGGAATAGGCACCCGGCTCCGGTTGAGCGGCACTCGCATGGTGGCAGGTTTTCGATATTCAATATCCAGCTGTTCTTCCTCCAGCTTGTTCTCCATTTTATCGAGGTAGGACTTCAGCCTGAAGTAATCATTGATATCGCTGGGCTTGGTACCCTTCTCCCATTTATACAGGGTTTCTTTGGCAATACCGGTAAGGGCTGCAATGGCCGGCATTTTAATTTTTGTTTGTTCCCGAAAAGCTTTTAGTCTTTGTCCAATATGATAATCCATCGATTCAAGGTTAACAGGTAAGGGGAAACTTATTGACCACGATCAAAATAATTGTAACATTTTACACAATTGTAATTTTATAAACTTAAATACATTACTTTACAATACAAATGTATTAATTATAATAACTTCCATCCAGGCTTCTTTTATTTTATTGATCCCTGTCATAAACCCATGCACCCTTCAGTAAATTTTTTGTCCCGTCTTCAGGGATTCCAGCTATTTGAAAATGAAAAATTTAAGTATACCGGTGAAGGCTACCCAGGAATGCCTTTTATACGTTTTAATATTTTATTAAAATATTGACCTTTACCGTTAGCAGAAAAAAAACTACATTTGGTTTAGTAGCGACTCCTCACAGTCCATTTCTGTCCGTCCTGTAAAACGTAACACTACTGGTATTTAGCTTGGTATAGTACATCAGATCGATGCATCAGCGTTCAATATGCAGCATTATAAACCTTTATCTTAAAATTATCTTATGCACCAGAGACGTTTGAGGAACACCTTCCAGGAGGCCATTCATTCCATTAAAGACTACATTGATCAACATCCGCTGGAAATTAAAACGATCGAAGAACTCATTCACAAAACCCATTCACAAATCGGTATCAATTTGCTTCACCAGGGATTCCGTCAGTTGTACGGAACCGGGATCAAAGAGTATGAGATCAGAAAACGGTTAGAAGCGGCCGCCCACCTGTTGCAAAAGGATGAATTAACCATGCAGGAGATCACTGCAAGGTGCGGATACAGCTCGCAAAGTTCGTTTGTACGCGCATTTAAAGATGTACATGGCATTACGCCCGGACAATGGCGTAATCAGCATGCTCCGTTGCTATTATCGTAGAAATTCACGTGCCTTACTAAAGAGTAGGATTGCAAACAGAAGAAAAAGAAGTGGGATTTTGTATAAAAAAAATGCAAACAGCGGAAATGTATGGACGTAAATTGCATACAGATAAATGATAACAGAGTAAGACGAACGATACACACGAATACAGAATTTTCATCAGGAGCATTAATCAATAACAATGGCCTTTCTTGATCTATTATAGAAGGTTTTTAACAGTGGCTTGCTGTGCTGCCTTTTTTATCTATTTAGGGCACCCTGCAGTAAGCAATTTTAAAAACCGACATTGCACCGGTTCATAAACCTTATTGATGTATATATAGGAGATGTCATTTTCTTAATTGAGCGTGAAAACGGATCCGGACATCTTTGATAGGTTGGGCAGTTGCACTGCCTGGTCGTATAAACTCTTTATCCTTAAAAAAACAGTGCTGCCGTCATCATTACATAAAAAGCGTTATCCAAATTACTTCTACGCAATCATTTCCGACAGCACCGTATTTCAATCAATTATACAGTGAATAAGGTTTGTTATGCAGCCGTTGACAATTCGAACTCCCGGCTTACATATTGCAGTACTTTTTTCATGGCTACATGCTTCAGTAACCGACCGGCAATAATTTTTACAGTGGCTTCTTGCGTATCTCTTTTTTATAATGATTGTGGCAGTTATTCCTGGCCATTATGAACAGATATCCTTCTACATTTCTCAACACACCATTCAAACGGTCGAGCGGTTGCCACAATTTCAGGAACACTTCCTGCGCCATATCTTCCGCCTCGCTTCTGATTCCCTGTATATAAATACGAATAATGATACACTTTGTACCAGTATTTTTTGTAAATACTGTTGAAGAATTGTTCTTTCTCCGGCGCAGGCAATTCGTTGCATTCTGACATTATTTGCTGCTATAAATTACCCAAACGGCCTGAGTATTAAGTTACAAAAAAACAGCAATCTTTTTAATAAGTAGTGTCTATTTTACCATTTTCTGTACTTATTAGATTCAACCGTTATATTTATTAAATACCTCCTTAAGCGAAAGAGCTACTCCATTACAGAATAGCTCTTAATTTATAAAAAACAAAACACAATTTTTATTTTACCACCCGTAAAGGTGAGGGCTTGCCGGCCGCCCGCGCCATTTTCCTTATTCTGCGACCTTCATGTCTGTCAATAACATGCTGGGGTATAAATCCTTCAGATTTTTCCTTGTCTACACACCAGTTCTTCTTCCTTTTTTTGGCTCGTGGCACTACCACTCTTTTCTTTTTATACCCAAAGGTTTTGATCTTTTTCATTCTTGATTTACGCATAGCAATCGTATTTTATCCGCCGAAGCCCTGCATAGGCGGATTTCTTGAAAAAATAGGTGAATTGACTGTGACCTAAGTTCGGTTATCTGGCGCTATTCACCAATTCATTTACTAATTATGGAGGTTTTGGTTTTGCACATTGTGTATTGTCTGGATAAGATGCTACCTTATAACACCTCTTTTTCCTTATATTTATGACGCCGACATTCATGAAAAGCCACTGGTTATTGAATCCCGTCCCTACTGTCATTAATCAAAACCTTGGTTATTTCATGATGCACAATGTAGCAAATTGTGTTAACGGAAAGCGTCCGTTAACCTCCATCGCCTGTATGGCGTTACTCACCGTATTAATTGCAGCCTGTAAAAAAGACGATGACAAAGGCATTACCGCAAAACTGATGAATCGCTGGAACCTTGTTAGCATCACCGACACTTCCTACGTTCCCAACAACGCTCCTGATATTAGTAGATACGACGGCGCTGGCGATGACTACCTGGATTTCAGAAAAGATGGCCTGATGTATTCCTCTATTAAAAAGGCATTGGATACGGCGACTTATATATATTCCGAAGCCAATTTAAAATTGAACGTACACAATTTTCAGTATAAGATCGTGTATATAACCCACAACTCCATGGTGTTGTGGGACCCGCATTTTTCATCCGGGTCTTCCAGTTATATTGCTCATAAGGTAATATTGAGAAGGTAATAAGGCAAACGGGGAAAAAGGCAAAGGGCAGAGGGCAAAGGGCAAAGGGCAAAGATGGGCTCGCGAACTTTAAGCAATCAATATAAATAGTAAAGCCGGCAAACTGGTAAAAAGTTTGTCGGCTTTTGTTTTCAGGAGCTATGCGTGTAATGGTTGTATTTCTCTCTGCTCTCTGCCCTCTGCCCTTTGCCCGGCCCGTTTGTTATTAGAATACTCAACTTACATTAAGAGAAAGTATCCTTTCCACCGCCTCCTTCAACAATCCTGGCGCATTTGTCGCCGGCAGGGTTTGCCGCCAGGCCACAAATCCATCGGGTCGAACCAGGATCACTTCGCCATCCTGCAGGCGGGTTATTTCTTTCCAGGAATCATAAGCCGGCTCTTCCTTTTTCATGGTGTATACCGGTAACGTTATTTGCAGCTGTTCTGTTACTACGTCTGCTGCCCACTGCCAGGCTTCACCCGCTTCATCGGTAATGAGCGTTACATGCTGTGTAGCCAGGTCAAGGGTAGAAATGGGTTTGGGTTCTTTTTGCAACCAAACATGCGGTACCCGCGTTCCGGGTTGTCCGCTTAATAAGGCAGGCTCTCCTTCCTGTTCATTGTTTATTATGGCTGATGAAGCATACCTGAAATCGGGCAACCCTACCATGGTTATCATTTTGTCTAAATTGTAGTCGCCTCCTGATGAGGATACCAGCTTCATGAATTTCGGAATATCCAGCAATCCTTTATCATCTGCCAGCGCCCCCGACATTTCCGCCACCTGCTTGCCTACCGGTTGCCGCTCGCTTGAATAGGAATGCAACAGCTCCTCGCCTGCCTGTTGTTGTAATACCAGCGCCAGTTTCCAGGACAGGTTTTGTACATCCTGCACCCCGGTGGCGGCGCCTTTTCCGCCATAAGGCGTCATTTGATGGGCCGCATCGCCGGCCAGCAGTACCCGCCCGTGCTGCATATCATTCACCACACTAACGGTGGGCTGCCAGGGCAGCACACTGATAATACGCACCTTCATCTGTGGTATTCCCAACATTTGTAGCAACAGCTTTTCCAGGCGTTCATGGGTATAATCTTCCGGCCGCTCACCCTGCGCCGGATCATAAGACAAATGAAACACCCATTTATCGCTGTTATTTATAGAGGTTAGTATGCCCTGCAAACCTGGTTGTGCAATGCGGCAAATGCTAAACTCACGGCCTTTTACCAGCGCTTCCAGGTCGGCTTCAAAATATACATTCAATAAATATCCGTATGACCCATGGCCACTGGTAGCTGCCTGCAATGCTTTGCGCACCGGGCTGCCTGCGCCATCGGCCGCTATCATATACTGGCAGGTAATTGTTTGCTCCTGACCGGTTATGGTATCCTGAATATGGGCCGTTACCCCGTCATTCGATTGCGTAAACGAAAGCAGTTTGGTGTTGAACCGGATGTCGGCACCCCGCTCCTGTGCAGCCTGCAATAAGATGGGCTCAGAAAGGTCCTGCGTACAGCGGGCTCCTGCAACCGGGCTCATGGCCGCCAGCTTTTCCAGTCCGGGAAAATTGATGGGATGGTTTACTTTTAATTTGGCAGGGTCAATGTCCTTTACTATCTCCACCAGCGATTCGCCCTGGTACAATCCCCAGGCCGGTGCCAGCGCCTTTCCCGCTTCTACAATTGCCTGGTCAAGCTGCAATTCCCTGAACAGTTCCATCGTTCTTACGTCGAACCCGCGGGCCCGGGGATGTATGGAGGTGGAAGCACGACGCTCGATCAGCACCGGTTTAACTCCCTGTTTTAATAAGAACAAGGCGGCTGCTAACCCTGTTAATCCGCCGCCAACAATGAGTACAGGAATTGATTTATTCTGCATACTGTTTAATTTTATGCAAAACTCCTGCGTTCCCAAAAGGATGGATGGCATTTTCGGGAGTAATTTGTACCATGAATGGTAGCCAAGCAAAAGCCCAAAACAGCGAAGCGGAAAATATTATATTGTTTCAATCGTCAAACCAGGCTATGAAGGAGGAGAACAAATTCATACGTAAAGAAACTTTTAACCCGTTCTTTCAGTTGCATGATGGGATGGTAAGGGAATATGCCCTGCCATTTCCTGACCGAACCGGTACCGTTAAAATAACTTCGGCCGGTGGCATTGGCATTATCGACTGCTTTAATTTTAAATATGGGAATAGGGTGGTGTTGGTTAATTTTT
>NZ_JBJMLX010000521.1:0-43848 GCF_045805085.1 Niastella sp. | reverse complement strand
TATCCGGAATATAAAAAAACGGCAGGTTCATTATCGGTTCTTTGGTGCAAAGTAATGCATATTATGTACCACGCTACATCTTAAAATTTTTTGTTGGGTCTTCGTATATGCCTCAAAGATATCTTCGTCGGCCTCCCCGCTGATCTCCAGTTTGTAGGTCATTTCTTTTTCCTGATTCTGTCCTTTACCTCCTCCCAGGTGTACGTTCCCCCTTCCCCTTTTATATATTTTTCCCTTCTTTCTTCAAGTATCTGCAATTGCTCATCTGATAATTCATATGTCACACCTTGCTCCTTTCTTGAAGAAATAATAGTATACACTGCCTGTAAAAAAGCCTCATCATCAATTTCTTCAATGGCTTTGTACAGGTGCTTTTTTATTTCTGCTACAGACATATTCAATGACTTTACTCAAATTTAATCATTCTCCCGAAATCAGCCTCTAAACAAAAAGCCTTCCAGAAGGAAGGCTTTACATCTCGAATATCGAATGTTCAATATTGTATTAGAACGGAGCATCATCGTCTTCACCGTAAGGCATATCGTTCATTTTGCTTCCGGCCTGTATGTACAGTTTGGCGCCATCATCGCCACCACCGGCTGCACCACTACCACCGCCATCAGGCACTGGCTTCCAGCTGCCGCCGCCCATGCCTAAACCACTAAAGTCATCGCCTTCAAACTCCACAAACTTCTGAATATGCAGTTGCGCTCTCAGCTTAATCGTTTCCAGCGAACCGTTACGGTGCTTGGCTATCCGCACGTGGGTTTCCCCTTTATTGCTTTCTCCCATTTCATTGGAAGTAATATCGTAGTATTCGGGACGGTAAATGAACATTACCATGTCGGCATCCTGCTCAATGGCGCCCGATTCACGAAGGTCACTCAACTGCGGCATCTTGTTACCATCTTTACGGGTTTCAACCGCACGGCTTAACTGCGACAGGGCAATAATGGGAACATGTAATTCCTTCGCCAGCATTTTTAAGTTACGTGAAATGGTACTGATCTCCTGCTCACGGTTGGTGTTCTTACCGTTACCGGCGCCGCTCATCAGCTGTAAGTAGTCGATGATGATAAGGCCGATGTTGTGTTTGGTCTTTAAGCGGCGGCATTTCGCACGCAACTCAAATACGTTCAGGGCAGCTGTATCATCGATAAAGATGGGCGCCTGCGCCAGTTTTTGAATACCCTTGGCGTACAGCTGCTTCATTTCATAATCTTCCATCTTACCGCGCGAGATCTTTTCGAGCCACACTTCACTTTCGGCGCTCAGGATACGGGTAACCAGCTGCGCCGAGCTCATTTCAAGACTGAAGAACACGATCGGGGTTGGACGGGTACTACTCAATGCGGCATTACGGGCCAGGTTAAGGGCGAATGCCGTTTTACCCACGGCAGGACGGGCAGCCAGGATAATCAGATCCGAACCCTGCCATCCATAGGTCACTTTATCCAGTGAAGGGAAACCACTTGGCACCCCGGTAATATCTTCGGTTTTGTGACGCATGTCTTCAATCCGTTGTACGGTTTGCACCAGTATGGTATCGATGCTGTCGTAGTTCTTCTTCATGTGGCTGTTGGTGATCTCGAACAGCTTTGCCTCGGCGTCATCGAGCAGGTCGAATACATCGGCGCTGTCTTCATACGCGTCACCAATAATTTCACCACTGATGCGGATCAGCTCACGTTGAATGAATTTCTGTAAAATGATCTTTGAGTGCGCCTCTATATTGGCAGAAGAAACAACTGAATTCGTTAAACGGGTTACGTAATAGGGGCCGCCTACCATCTCCAACTCTTCTTTGCTGCGCAGTTCTTCCACCACCGTTAAAATATCTATCGGCTGGCTTTTTTGCTGCAGGCTTTGCATAGCCTTGTAAATCCGCTGATGCGCATCTACATAAAAACACTCGGGTTTCAAAATTTCCACGGCTACGTCAAAAGCGTTCTTTTCGAGCATGATGGCGCCAAGCACAGCTTCCTCCAGGTCTTTTGCCTGGGGGGGAACTTTGCCATACACCATGGTACTCAGATCAATAGAGCTGCGGCGGCGCTGTTTTCGGTCTTTGTTGTTAAGGTTCGTTAAATCCATCGGTAACGGTCTACAAAAATTTAACCATTGGTTTGAAAAAAATTACAAACAGGATTTCTCAAGGTGCTGAAGTGAGTCTTGGTGCGTGATACCACTTCTCATTATTACTGCCAGCCAATGACGCTCTGGGTTAGTGTTGATGGATAAGGTTTGTTATGCGAATATTACTGCATTGTTAACGCAATGTTACCCCACAAGGTCAGGACGGCGAATATATACCCCTCTCATACCCGGAAAAAAGAATTGCTGTTCTATATTTAATAACAACAATCCACAGGTGAACCCACAAAAATAGGGCACTTATCCACAGTATCAAGGATATATATACACAATTTACAAAAGTTTGCCACCTTTGTTCAAACGATATTCACACACCCTGTGCGTAAGAATTATAGCCTGAATATTTGGTGGTAAGAACGGGTAAGTAAGATGCAGGCGGGATGGGATTTTCCGCAATATTTCTGGTGAAAACGCTTATCCATACAGGGTTTTCATGATTGCCGATAGCTGGAAACGCCTATTTGCAGCTGTTTCAGCCATCAATCAACCCCTCAAAGGGCCACCCGTCCACTTTCCAGCAATTTTTTGAACCAATGGCATAGAATTGGCGTATATATACGACAAGGAATAGAATTCGGGTAACGTCAAATAAAAAGATGTGATTCAAATTTTAAATTTACCCGGAGAACCGTAAATTAGATTCTTTAATTTCAACACCGACCATGCGCGTATACCAGTTGCGGCATTATGAAGTAATGATGCCTGAAGAGAATAGCAAAGAAGCACAGCACCTGCTGTACTATGAACGGCTATGTTATGACCTGCTCACAGCCCATGCTATTAGCTTTTCAAACGCTGTGGAGGTAATGAAGCTGCAAAATGGCCGTATTGAACAACGCCCAGGTCGCATTCATCGCATTTTAAGCGCCGCCGAAATTCCCCCGTTCTGTTTTATTGTTTGTAAGAATTAAGCTCGCTTTTACTACAATTTACATGTCTGCTTTTCCATTGGCCCTTTTCCGGGTCCTGACTTCCTGAGTTCACTGCTTACTTACTATTTCTCACTGTTTTTTATTTCTACACTCTGATTTTCAATCAATTGGTTGGAATCTGGCAACTAATATCCTGGTCTTAACCACCTTCATGAAACCTCTCATCCCAGGGTCATCTTAAGGTCATCTTAAGGTCATCCTAAGGTTATCCTAGGGTT
This sequence comes from Niastella sp., assembly GCF_045805085.1. Classification (NCBI taxonomy): domain Bacteria; kingdom Pseudomonadati; phylum Bacteroidota; class Chitinophagia; order Chitinophagales; family Chitinophagaceae; genus Niastella; species Niastella sp. The sequence continues at coordinate 40,544 of NZ_JBJMLX010000521.1, read as the reverse complement.
ATCCTAGGGTTTAAACCCTGGGATGAACCTAGGATAACCTTAAGAATAGCTTAGAATGACCTAAAGACGAAAGGTTGCAGAGAGGTGCCAAAAATCGGCAACGGCGACACGCGGGCGGCGAGCAACGCGCCCGGAGTTTTCGAACTAAAGAACTCATGAATTTAATAACTAATGAACCTGGAACCCGAAACCCTGAACGTTAACTATAAACTGAGACCAGGTAAATTGCAAATGGCAACCGGTAACCGGCAAACCTGTAACATGTAACCTGCAACCTGTATCTTTGCTGCCATCGTTGAACAATTAAAATCATAGACTGATTCATGACTATTTCCTATAACTGGTTGCACGATTATTTACCAGTAACCATTGATCCCGAGCGGCTTAGTAAATTATTGACCTCTGTAGGACTGGAAGTAGAGAGCCTGGAACGGTATGAAAGCCTGAAAGGTGGGTTACAGGGACTGGTGATCGGTGAAGTGCTGGCCACCGAAAAACATCCCAATGCCGATAAATTAACAGTTACCAAAGTAAATATAGGATCGGGCGATCCCCTGCAGATTGTTTGCGGCGCTCCCAATGTGGCAACCGGTCAAAAAGTAGTGGTGGCAACCGTGGGTACAACCATCTACCCAAAAAAAGGCGATCCCCTGACAATGAAAATTGCCAAGATCCGCGGGGTGGAAAGCTATGGAATGATCTGTGCCGAAGATGAAATTGGATTGAGCGAGGACCATGCCGGTATTATGGTTTTACCAGCTGACGTAAAAGTGGGTATCCCCGCCGCTGATTACTTCAAGATCTATACAGATTGGATCTATGAAATTGGCCTTACCCCCAATCGCATGGATGCCATGAGCCACCGGGGTGTTGCCCGTGATGTGTGCGCTTATTTAAGTTATCACGATAATAAAGATCTGAAAGTAAAAGCACTGGCCACTGACAATTTCAAGGTGGAAAATACGTCCCTCCCCATTGCAGTGACCATTGAAAACACCAGGGGCTGCAAGCGTTACAGCGGTGTAAGCATTTCCGGTGTTACGGTAAAAGAAAGTCCGCAGTGGTTGCAGGATAAACTGCGCGCCATTGGTCAGCGGCCTATCAATAATATAGTAGACATCACCAATTTTGTGCTGCACGAAACCGGTCAGCCCCTGCACGCGTTTGATGCCGATAAGATCACCGGCAAAAAAGTGCTGGTAAAGAACCTGGCCGAAGGATCACCCTTTGTTACCCTCGATGAAAAGGAAAGAAAGCTCAGCGCCGAAGACCTCATGATCTGCAATGGCAACAGTGAAGGCATGTGTATAGCCGGCGTGTTCGGCGGCGCACAGAGCGGTGTAACCGCTTCTACCAAAAATATATTTTTAGAAAGCGCCTGGTTCAACCCGGTTGACATTCGTAAAACATCTTTCCGCCATGGCCTGCGTACCGATGCAGCAACCCGGTTCGAAAAGAATGTTGACATCAGCAATACCGTAAACGTATTGAAGCGCGCTGCCCTGCTAATAAAAGAACTGGGCGGTGGTGAAATTGCTTCAGACATTATAGATGTATATCCCAACCCCGTACAGCAACCGCAGGTTCAACTGAAATATTCTTTCCTGCGCAAGCTAAGCGGCAAAAGCTATCCTGCAGATGCCGTTAAAAAGATCCTGGTAAGCCTGGGTTTTGATATTGTAAAAGACAGTGCAGAGGATGTAGTGGCAGCAGCGCCCCTCAGCAAACCCGATATTCACCTGCCGGCCGATATTGTGGAAGAGATCATGCGTATCGATGGCCTCGATAATGTGGAGATCCCAAAAGCCATTACCATTTCTCCTTCGGTTGAACCCAATCGCAGCAAACATATTTATCGCGAAAAAACCTCCGACTACCTGGTTGGTTTGGGCTTTAATGAAATATTCACCAACTCCATTACCAATGCGGCTTACTTTGATGAAACAGAACTGAGCACCGCGGTAAAATTGTTGAACAACCTGAGCGCCGATCATAACATTATGCGCCCCTCCATGCTGCAAACCGGACTGGAAGCAATTGCGCATAACCTGAACCGAAAAAACAATGATCTTCGCTTCTTTGAATTCGGTAAAACCTACAGCACACAAGGCCCCGGCAAGTATAGCGAACGTGAACATGTATGTTTATACATCACCGGCCAGGTACAGGATGATGCCTGGAAGGGTAAAGGAACAGCCTCAGATATCTTTTATTTAAAAGGCGTTGTGGCTCGAATATTGCAATTGACTGGGATCTCTAAAGCAACCTTTGCCCCCGTACCTGCTGAAAACAACCTGGCAAACACCCAGCAGGTGACCATAAATAAAGATGTTATTGCAACACTTGGCCAGGTTACAGCCCAGGAATTAAAGCGGTTCGATATTAAGCAACCGGTGTTCTATGCCGACCTGGATTTCGAACTGATGTTGAAGTATATTTCCGCCAACTCTATAAAAGCAAAAGAATTACCACGCCAGCTGCCCGTGCGCCGCGACCTGGCAATGGTAGTGCCCAAATCCCTTCCCTTTGCAGACGTTGAAAACACTGTAAAAAAGGTGAAACTCGACAAATTACAGTCGATACAACTGTTCGATATTTTTGAAAGTGAAAAACTCGGGGCCGATAAAAAATCCCTTGCAGTAAGCTTTACTTTCCTCGATGAGGAAAAAACCCCCACCGATAAAGATATTGACGGTATGATGAATAAAATTATGAATGCCCTGGAAACGAACCTGCAGGCAGAGATCAGAAAATGATCGGGACCTGCGAAGTTATAACCAGGCAAAAATTTGTTCAATGGAGGGATTACAGGAACAACTGAAACGGATCACTGATAAATTGCAGCAGGTGGTACATAGTTATCAACTGCTGCAAAAAGAACATGATCAATTGAGCAGAGAGGTGGTTACGTTGCGCGATAAAGAAAAAGCCCGGTTAATACGTATTGACGAACTGGAAATGAAAATGACGGCACTACAAACCGTTACCGGTCAGTTGAATGACGGCGAGAAGAAAGAGGTAGAAAAAAGGATCAACCGCTACATCCGGGAAATTGACCGGTGTATTGCATTACTAAGCGAGTAAGCGCGTTCAAATCCGTTTTACCAGTCGCATTTTCATTTCATCATCCCCCTGGGAAAGCTCAAGGGTATAAACGCCATACGGCAGATCGTTCAACCCTTTCCAGGTAACTGTTTTATCGCCTTGAGGTATGTTGGTTTCGAGACGGCTACATTCGTAACCACGTTCATCGCGTAATATGGCTTTAAGGCTGGATTGTATAGGTGCCATCAACTCCAGCGTAAGCGCGTCGATGAAGGTGTTCGACCTGATTTTAGCGAACATGTTAATCGGTTGGTTTTGGTGAGAAATCATAGAATACGAAAATTTGCATTAAACCATCCAAAACGATCCAATTGTAGCCCGAGGTAGTCCTGTGAATTGTGTGTGGATAAATGTAAAACAAGCTTTTCAAAATTGCAAGCTCATGGAAGAATTAATTCCCATAAATGTTTTAATCGGCGATCGTACTTACCGCATTAAGATTGAACCTAACGATGAAGAAGTGGTTCGCAAAACCCTTAAGCTCATCAACGATAAAATTATTGAGTTCAAAACCAATTTTGCCGGCAAGGATATGCAGGACTACGTTGCCATGGTAGTGTTATGGTACGCGACCCAGCAAAAAGCCGGCGATAGCCAGCCATTGGTTGATAATCAGACAGCCGAGCAACTTGGTGCTATTGAGAAGCTGCTGGATAGAATGTTGGCTGATTGATAAGTTCGTAAGTGTTTGTAAGTTATTGATTTAAAGGACCTAATAACTTAATAACCTATTAACCGCAACTCAAAATCCCCAAACTCCCACTCAATAACCCAATAACCATTATTCGTACATCAAACACAATTCAAATAACCCCCATTTACAAATAACTGACTTCAAAATGCTTGCAGCGCCGCTGCCTCTTTTTTTGTATTTTCGCACATTCACGTCTCACTATGGTATACTTGCCAAATGTAGAGAGGGAGAGATAATGCCGAATTCTTTAAACATGTAAAACACAATGGATCAAGGTATGTTAACCACTATAATAGTAGGTATTTTGGCACTGGGCGCAGGAATTGGCCTGGGGAAAGCCCTTTTTGCCAAAAACACCAGACTAAAAATCGAAGAGGCCGAAAGTCAGGCCCGCAAAATTGTTGCCGACGCACAAACGAATGCAGAAACCATTAAACAACAAAAACAGCTCGAAGCCAAGGAGAAATTCCTGGCACTGCGGAGCGAATACGATAAAGAAGTAACAGAGCGCAACCGCAAACTGGGAGAAAGTGAGAACCGGGCCCGTCAGAAAGAACAGGGCATCAATGCAAAAAACGACCAGCTCGATAAACAGATCAAGGAAAACGAAGCAATAAAAGAAAACCTGAACCGCCAGATAGAAGTAGTAAGCCTGAAGCGTACCGAGCTGGAAAAACACCAGGAAGAACACATTCGCCGCCTTGAAAAGATTGCCGGTTTAACGGCAGAAGAAGCTAAGAAACAATTAGTTGAGAGTTTAAAACAGGAAGCCCACACCCAGGCCCTGGCCCTGCAGCAAGAAATTGTTGACGATGCCCGTCAAAAGGCCAACAAAGAAGCCCGCAAGATCATCATTCAAACCATTCAGCGTACCGCCGCTGAGCAGGCTATCGAAAACTCCATCACGGTATTCAACCTCGAAAGCGATGAAATAAAAGGCCAGATCATTGGTCGCGAAGGCCGTAACATCAGGGCTATTGAAGCCGCTACCGGTGTTGACCTGATCGTTGACGATACGCCGGAAGCCATCATCCTTTCTTCCTTCGATCCCCTACGCCGCGAAATCGCCCGCCTGAGCTTGCAAAGACTGGTAGCCGACGGTCGCATTCACCCGGCCCGCATTGAGGAAGTGGTGGAAAAAACCCGCCGCCAGATTGAGGAGCAGGTGATTGAAATTGGCGAACGTACGGTAATTGAATTAGGTATCCACGGTTTACATAAAGAGCTGGTTCGTATCGTAGGTAAAATGCGTTTCCGTTCTTCATACGGTCAAAACCTGTTGATGCACAGCCGCGAAGTAGCCAACCTGTGTGGTATTATGGCTGCTGAACTTGGTTTGAACCCTAAACTGGCCAAACGCGCCGGTCTGTTACACGATATTGGTAAAGTGCCCGATGAGGAGTCTGAACTGAGCCATGCCCTGCTGGGAGCCAAATTGGCCGAAAAATATGGTGAGAACCCGGCCGTGGTGAATGCCATCGGCGCCCACCACGATGAAATGGAAATGCAATATGTGATCTCCCCTATTGTACAGGCCTGTGATGCCATCAGCGGCGCCCGCCCTGGTGCACGCAGAGAGATCATGCAGCAATACCTGCAACGTATCAAAGACCTGGAAAATCTGGCACTGAGCTACCAGGGGGTTGAAAAGGCCTACGCTATTCAGGCCGGTCGCGAATTACGGGTAATTGTAGAAGCAGAGAAAGTGACCGATAACGATTCAGACAAACTGAGTTTCGACATCGCCCAGAAGATCCAGACCGAAATGACCTTTCCGGGACAGATTAAAGTTACCGTGATCAGGGAGAAAAGAGCCGTAAACGTAGCCAAGTAAGAAATATTCCAGGAAAATCGGGGGTTTTAGGAAATTAAAAATGATAAATTCGATTTTTTAATTACCTTTGCCTCCCCAAATTTTAACGTCATGAATGCAGCAGTTCAATTTGTACATGAGCAGTTGACAGGTAAAAAAGAGTTCCCGAAGTTTAAAGCGGGTGACAATATAACTGTGAACTATAAAATTATCGAAGGTGGTAAAGAGCGTATCCAGAGCTTTCGTGGCGATGTTATCAAACGCCAGGGACAAGGTGGTACTGCTACATTTACTGTACGTAAAATCTCCGATAGTATAGGTGTTGAAAGAACATTCCCTATTTTTTCACCCAATATTGATTCTATTGAGTTGAATAAAACAGGTCGTGTTCGCCGTGCTAAGCTTTTCTATCTGCGCGAACGCAGTGGTAAGAGCGCTCGTATTAAAGAGAAACGCATGAACACAGCTGTAGTGGCTAAATAACCACTTGTACATAAAATAGTTAAAAGCGTTCTCCCGGTTCAGCTGGGAGAACGCTTTTTCTTTTTATTAATAGCTATCATACTTTGTTAACCGGTAGCAAAAAGGTGGTTTTCCCCTTAGTATCATGTAATTTGCACGACTTTTATGCGTTTTACTTTCCAAAAGGGCGTAATTTTGTTTCCTAACTAATTAAAAAGTTTATCATGTTACTGAGTAATGTAAACCTGTTGTTCATCTCAATGCCTGGTGGTAGCGAGTGGTTGTTGATTGTACTGGCAGTGTTGGTGCTGTTTGGTGGACGTAAAATTCCTGAGTTCATGCGCGGTATTGGCCGTGGTATCCGGGAGTTTAACGATGCTAAGAACAATGTGAAGAAAGAAATTGAAGACGGCATTAACGAGAAGGACACAAAACAAGCCTCCTCTACAACTTCAGCTCACTAGTCCAGACTCACATAATTTATTCTGTAACCGATTTGTTTTATCGAACCCGGTAACAACCTTTGTTTAAGTATCACTCAATAACGCAATATCACCAGGACCTGCTTTCTGGCACGGCAACGTGTGTAGAGGCGGTTCAACACTACCTGCAGCAAATTGAAGCCCGCAGGCACCTGAATGCGTATGTGTATATTTATGCAGAGGAAGCACTGAAACGGGCGGCTGAACTGGATGCCAGCCGCAAAGCCGGTAAGCCCACAGGTAAATTACACGGTGTGGTAATAGCACTGAAAGATGTAATTGCCTATAAAGATCACCCGCTTACCGCCGCGTCAAAGATCCTTGAAGGGTTCAAGCCCGTTTTTAATGCCACTGCTGTTGAAAGATTACTGGCCGAAGAAGCCATTATAATAGGGTCCACCAACTGCGATGAGTTTGCCATGGGTTCAACCAATGAAAACTCATCGTACGGTAAGGTGCTCAACGCCCTGGACGAAACCAGGGTGCCCGGTGGTTCTTCAGGCGGTTCTGCCGTAGCTGTTCAGGCCAGCCAGTGTATGGTAAGCCTGGGAAGCGATACTGGTGGCTCCGTTCGCCAACCAGCAGATTTCTGTGGCGTGGTAGGACTTAAACCTACCTACGGCCGCATTTCCCGTCACGGGCTTATAGCCTACGCCTCTTCTTTCGATCAGATAGGCATTTTCGCCAACAATGTTCCGGATGTAGCACAAGTGCTGGAAGTAATTGCAGGCCCCGATGATTTCGATAGCACGGGCGCGCAGCAACCGGTGGATGCGTACAGCGATCTTACCCCCTTGCCTTCCAAACCGCTCAGGATCGCTTATTTCAAGGAAGCTCTGGAAAGCCCGGCCCTTGATAAAGAGATCCGTGATTCCATTCTGGAGTTCACTAAAAAGCTGCAGGCCGACGGCCATACCGTAGAGCCTGTTGACTTCGAATACCTCGATTTCATTGTTCCCGCCTATTATATTTTAACCACTGCGGAAGCCTCCTCCAACCTCTCCAGGTACGATGGAGTGAAGTATGGACACCGCAATGTTGAAAAAAATATCTCTTTAACAGAATTTTATTGTGCCACCCGGTCAGAAGGTTTTGGCTGGGAGGTAAAACGACGTATCATGCTGGGAACCTTCGTGTTAAGCGCGGGTTATTACGATGCGTATTTTACGAAAGCACAGCAGGTACGCAAACTGTTGGTTAAAAAGATCAACCTGATCTTCAGCCGGTTCGATGCGATCCTTCTGCCTACCGCCCCGTCTACCGCCTTTACCATTGGCGAAAAGACGGAAGACCCCATTTCCATGTACCTGGCTGACATTTTTACAGTATTTTCGAACCTCACCGGTATTCCCACCATCTCTATCCCGCTCTTTTGGCACAGTAATGGCATGCCTTATGGGTTGCAGATTATGACGAACCAATTTTCCGAGTTATATTTGCTCCAGCTATCCCAACAGTGGATGCAACAGTTCAGACATGCCGGCTAAATGAAAAGCCTAAACCCCTTCGACCCCCGGCGCTAAATCTGTTCTGTTACTCCAAAGAATCCTAAGAAAACTCTCATCCGTTCATCCTGTGTAGAACATATCTCAATCCATACCGCCGGGTCGATCATTTTTTAGTTTTTAACTAACGAAAATGAAACGAAAACTTTTTATTTCGGGTTGTTTAGGCCTGGGATGGTTGTGCATGGCATACAGTAATGATAACGGGATAGCAATTACACCTTTTAATGGTAATGAAAAGCTGAACAAAGTTGTGCTTTCGCAACAGTTCGAATTCCCCGGAAAAATTGCCAATGACTCTACTGATCCCAAGGAAGATGAGTTAACGCACGCTTTCGAGCTGGGTTACAATTCCGCCAATGGCATTCGTTTAAACCCCCGCGCTATTCAATTTGTGCAGGATTACATGGAAAAAAATGGCGATGACCTTCGTAAAATGAAGAGTTGGGCCAAACCTTATTTTAATGTGATAGATGGCATATTGCAGAAATATGGCCTTCCTTCAGAATTAAAATACCTCTGTGTAATTGAATCAGAATTAAAGTCAACCGCCACCTCCTGGGCAGGCGCTGTGGGCCCCTGGCAGCTAATGCCTGAAACCGCACGCTTACTGGGCCTGAAGGTTGGCCGTGGTATTGACGAGCGTAAAAGCTATACTAAAAGCACGCATGCGGCCGCTTTATACCTGCGCGACCTATACAGAGAATTTGGCGACTGGTTACTGGTTATTGCCGCTTACAACGGCGGACCGGCCAACGTATACGCGGCTATTAAAAAGAGCCAGGGCAGCCGTAATTTCTGGAAACTGCAATACTATTTACCGGCCGAAACCCGGATGCACGTAAAGAAATTCATTGGCACCCATTATATATTTGAAGGCCAGGGCAGCGTAACCACGCTTACCAAAGCAGAAGTTACCGAACAAATAGGGGTTACCGCAACGCACCTGCTCAGCCGCAAACTTTCCACCAGCGAGCTGTCAAATGCCAAAAGCATGGAGGTGTCTGGTAAATACTACTCCCCCGCCATTTTAAAGAATATTATGATGGACCAGAGCGACTTTAACCGGTACAACCCCGATTTTGACGTCATTATGGGCAGCAATGACAATGCCTATGAGCTGAAATTGCCAGCCGATAAAATGGACCTGTTCATCGCTAATAAATATATTATTCTGAATGAGAGTGTGCAGATGATGTTGAGCGGAGCTACAGTAGGTAAATAACTTTTTCAGGGTGGGCCACCCTCCAAGGGTGACTCACCCTCTGGTAACTTTATAGAAAGCCATCCAACCGGGTGGCTTTTTCTTTAAGGTGAGCCATCCGCCAGCTGGCGGATGACCCACCTTAAGAGCCTAACACTTTCTTTATAGCAGCCGCCTTTAATAAACATTCTTCATATTCTTTTTCAGGATCGCTGTAAAAGGTAATGGCAGAACCTGCCTGAAAGGAAAGATATTTATCAGCCGCATTATACATAATACTCCTGATGACCACATTGAAATCAAAATCACCTTCGGGGGTAATATATCCTACGGCGCCGGAGAAGATGCCGCGCCGGATTTGTTCGTATTGCTCAATCAGTTCCATTACCCGCTTTTTAGGCGCGCCCGTCATGGAACCCATGGGGAAGGTAGCCTTTATCGCATCTATAAAATGAATGTCGCTACGCAACAGTCCGCTAACGGTAGAGATCATTTGATGTACCTGTGGGAAACTGTAGATGCCAAACAACTCATCCACCTGCACGGTGGCTTCCTCACAGATCTTCGACAGATCGTTACGCACCAGGTCAACGATCATCACATTCTCTGAACGGTCTTTGGGGCTGTTGTACAACTGTTCTTTATTTCTTACATCATCACCCGCATCGTTGAGGTTGCGTTTTGACGTGCCTTTTATGGGTTGGGAATAAATGCGATCCCCTTCTTTTTTCAGGTAACGTTCGGGGCTGGCGCATAATAAATATTGCTGCCCGGTTTTATAATACGCCGCAAAGGGATTGGGCGAGGTATTGCTCAGGGAATTATATACCTGCAACGGATCGATGGTCACTTTTTCGGCAAAAAACTCCTGGCAGAAATTGATCTCATAACAATCGCCCCGCAGAATATGCTGCTGCAATTGCTGAATAGTGGTAATGTAATCCGCTTTGGATATACGGCTATTGATGGGCGTGGCAAGCGGCTGAGCGGGTTCACGGGCTGGCTCAACCGCACATATTTCATGAAAAACAGTTTCGTGCCGGTTGCCAAACGTGCCTATCAGCAATTCACGTTCGCTTAATTGCAGTATTACTTCAGGAATAAAAAAACACAGGTCGGGGAAACCGATGTGGTCGGCATTGTTACTCGCCAGGCCTTCCGTTTCATTTTTCAGGTCATAACTAAAATGACCAAACAACCAGTCCCCGTGTTGTTCATACAATTGCTTCAATTGTTCAAATGCAGTACCAGCCGCGGTTGCAAGGGTTTGTACCGCCCCTGCCGCAGCCATACATTCAAAACTATGATGCGGTAAATGGTAATGCTGGTTGTCGAGAAAACAAGAAATGTTGAACTGGTTAACCCAGCTCAACATTTGTAATTTGGTTCGCTGAAAATCAGCGACGGGAAATGATATAAATTGTCTGCGCACTGTAGAAACAGGGTGAGCAGTAAAAGAAGTAACCACTAAAAGTCCTCCTCGTCGTCGTCGAAGCCGCGGTCGTTGAAGAGGTCAAGATCTTTGAACTCGTCATCAACGCCCAGGTCATCGTCGTCACCCCCTTTGCCTTTTTTACCTGCGCTGCTGCCGCCGCTTCCAGTGCCACTGCTGGCTTTCTTTCCTTTTGATTTGGGTAAATCAAATTCTTCGAAGTCGGGATCCCAGTCTTCGTCTTCTTCGGGTTTGTCCCAATCATCCACTTCCTCATCAAGATCCACATCATCGTCCTCTTCGTCACCCTCTTCATCAGATTTCTTAGAAGAAGCTTTACCGCCTTTCTTAGCGGCCTTCGGCGTGTCTAACTCTTCATCTTCCAAGTCTTCATCATCCTCATCTTCTTCTTTCTTAGGTTTTGATGAGGCTTTTTTCGGAGTTTCTTTAGAAGACTTTGGTGCAGAGTCTCCGCCGGTCTTTTTTTCCTTGTCAGATTTTGCTGCCATTGTCTGGTAAGATTGTGGTGTAAAATTTCAGCGAATTTTTTAATTCGCCAATTTTTTTAGAATATTTTTTGTCTCAAAAAATCCGAAGTGAAAACTACTGAATTTCTATCAATTGTTCACGTCCCGGACCATTGGAAATATAATTAATATTCACCCCTAAATATGAATTAATAAATGATACATATTCTTTCATGGTGCCTGGCAGTTCACCTGACGTTCTAAATTTGTCAGTTGCTGTCTTCCAGCCCTTAAAGCTTTTCAGTTCAGGGGTAATTGATACGCGTGTCATTTGGAAAGGGATCTCCTTAGAACTCTTACCATTAACCATGTAAGAGGTACATACTTTTAACTCATCAAAAGCATCCAGCACGTCTGCTTTTGTCATAACCAGTTTTGTTACCCCGTTTATCATGCAGGCAAAATTCAGTGCTACCAGGTCAATCCAGCCACAACGTCTGGGGCGACCCGTAGTTGCGCCAAATTCGTTACCAATACGGCGCAGTTCTTCTCCGGTTTCATCATGCAATTCGGTTGGGAAAGGCCCGCTGCCCACGCGTGTACAATAAGCTTTCGTTACGCCTATTACATCCTTTATTTTTTGGGGCGCTACACCTAAACCGGTACATACGCCGGCTGAAATAGTGTTTGATGAAGTTACAAAAGGAAATGTTCCAAAATCAACATCGAGCATACTTCCTTGTGCACCTTCGGCTAAAACTTTTTTGCCCTGGCTGATCTTCTCATTGATGAAGTATTCGCCATTAACGATCTTGAATTCTTTCATAAATTCAAGCGCTTCGAAGAACTCCTCTTCCCAGGCCGTAATATCCTCATGGAAATTGAGGCTGTCGAGCATCTTCTGGTGCTTCAGGCGAAGACGAATATATTGAGTGGTGAAACTTTTATCTAACAGATCGCCTACGCGCAAACCGTTACGTCCGGTTTTGTCCATGTAAGCAGGTCCGATCCCTTTCAGGGTAGAACCGATCTTATCATTTCCTTTTGATAATTCAGACGCTTTATCCAATGCACGGTGCGTTGGCAATATCAAATGCGTTCTTTCTGAAATAAATAAATTTTTCCGGTAGTCAATGCCAAACGCTTTCACAGTTTCGCACTCCCTTTTTAAAGTAACCGGGTCTAATACAACCCCGTTACCAATCAGGTTAACTGTATTCTCATGAAAAATACCGGAAGGAATTTGATGGAGAACAACTTTTTTTTCGTTTACATATAACGTATGGCCTGCATTGGGACCTCCCTGAAAGCGGGCAATAACATCATAATTGGGCGCAAAATAGTCCACGATCTTGCCTTTGCCTTCATCGCCCCATTGAAGACCTAATAAAACATCAACCATTATTAAATATTTGAATAATTTGTAGCAAACGGGGGCAAAAATAGGTTAAAACACCAAGACATTTTGAGTTTTCGCGATTTTGAGATTTTTTAAAAATTAATGGTTCCGGGATTGAAAAATCACAAAATCTCTACATCTTCCAATCAGATATGTCTTTTATTGTTGTTCCGTATCGTATCTGTCAACTGTTTCAATACCAGGCAGTTTCTTCAGGCTGTTTACCAAATCATCCAGTTCTTCTTTATCATGCACATACACCCTGATATTCCCGTGGAACAAACCTTCCCGGGCCTCAATGGTCATGGCGTTGATATTGATCTTCATTTCGCCCGAAATCAGATTGGTGATCTTATGAATGACACCCACATCATCCAGCCCTACTATCTTTAAACCCGTAAGGAATGAGATCTCTTTATTTTTAGCCCATTTTGTTTTTACAACCCGGTGCCCGTAATTGGCCAGCAAACGGGCCGCATTGGGGCAATTGGTGCGGTGTATGGTTAACCCCTTGCCGGTACTCACAAATCCAAACACATCATCTCCGGGGATAGGTTTACAACAATTAGCCAGGGTATACATGATCTTGTCGCTGCTTTCGCCAAAGATGATGAGCTCAGCATCTTTTTTGGGCATCGTATGTATAGGATCGGGCTTTATTTCGGGCCGAATAGGTTTAGGCGGTTCCAGTTTATCGCCCAGCACATGAAATTCGCTAAGCTCCTTCAGGTCAATGGATTTTACAGAGATCTGGTAATACAGATCGAGCGGTGAAGGCAACTTGTAAAAAGAAGCCAGTACATCTACATTATGCTGATTGAAGGCTGCGCCCATATTCTCCAGCTTGCGCTGCAATACATACTTGCCTTCATCGGCCACCTTTCTTTTTTCATCTTTTAACGCGTCTTTGATCTTGCTCTTCGCCTTGGCGGTAACCACAATACCCAGCCAGTCTTCGTTAGGCTTTTGTTTGCTGGAGGTAATGATCTCCACCTGGTCGCCACTGCGCAGCTTATGGCTGAGCGGCACCAGCTTATGGTTTATTTTGGCGCCAATACATTGCGAGCCTACCGCGCTGTGGATGGCAAAGGCAAAGTCAAGGGCCGTACTATCAACCGGTAGCATTTTTACATCGCCCTTGGGCGTGTAAACATATATTTCCTCAGCCAGGAAGCTGGTCTTGAAGTCGTGCAGAAAATCGATGGAATCGCTGTCCTGATTATTGAGCACTTCGCGTATTTGCTGGAACCACTTATCGAAGCGGCTTTCATCAGCCGTACCTTCCTTATACTTCCAGTGGGCGGCCAACCCTTTCTCGGCAATCTCATTCATCCGCCGGGTACGCACCTGGATCTCCACCCATTTCCCCTGCGGCCCCATCACCGTAGTATGCAGGGCTTCGTACCCGTTCGATTTGGGATTGCTGAGCCAGTCGCGCAAGCGTTCGGGGCTGGGCGTGTATTCGTCGGTAATTACAGAATATATTTTCCAGCAGCCTTCTTTTTCCTGTTCCAGGGCAATATCCAAAATAACCCGGATGGCAAACAGGTCGTACACTTCCTCAAAAGCCACTCCTTTCTTTTTCATCTTGTTCCAGATGGAGTGAATGCTTTTGGGCCGGCCGTATATTTCAAACTGATAGCCGGTTTTATCTAGTTTTTCCTTGATTGGCTTTATGAACTCATTAATATAGCGCGAACGTTCCCGTTTGGTTTCGGCCAGTTTACGGGCTATTTCTTTATAGGCTTCCGGTTCCAGGTATTTCATCGCCAGGTCTTCCAGCTCTGTCTTAATATTATACAAACCCATGCGGTGCGAAAGCGGCGCATATACATACACTGTTTCGGAAGCTATCTTTAACTGCTTTTCCCGCTTCATACTGTCGAGCGTACGCATGTTGTGCAGCCGGTCGGCCAGTTTAATAAGAATAACGCGGGGATCATCAGTAAGCGTAAGTAAGATCTTTTTGAAATTCTCCGCCTGCGCCGAGGCATTGACGTCAATAATATTAGAGATCTTCGTCAATCCATCAACGATACGGGCTATTTCGGTGCCGAATTCCCGTTCAATATCTTCCAGGGTAACATCGGTATCTTCAACGGTATCGTGTAAAAGCGAACAAATAGTAGAACGTACACCCAGGCCAATCTCCTCAATGCCTATGCGGGCAACGGCCAGCGGGTGAAGAATATAGGGTTCACCGCTCTTTCGACGCATGGTTTTATGCGCTTCAGCGGCCATTTCGAATGCGCGGCGCAGTAATTCTTTATCACCCGGTTTTAATTTGGGTTTCAAAACGCGTAACAGGGCCCGGTATTCACGGAGTATTAGCTTTTTTTCCTGCTCTTCATTCAAATTATATTTCGGTATCACGGCAACAGAATCCATAGTTAACGAATTTACGTAAAAATGCCCTATGTTTGCAACCCCAAAACAGTTCGGGGGTTTTAAGTTCTAAGTTTTAAGTTATTGTCCTCAACTCCTGATTTCCGACTATTTCAGGCAGGGTCAAACTTAAAACTTTAAACATCGAACTTATTACTAAAAAAAGCGCATGTGGTGAAATTGGTAGACACGTCAGACTTAGGATCTGATGCCGCGAGGTATGGGGGTTCGAGTCCCTCCATGCGCACCGCCCTTAAAGTGGGTCATCTGTAAAGGTGGCCCTTTTTTATTCCCCATTTTCTTCATAATTAACATCATTTACCTCCCTGATGTTTATTAGTTATTACATATCCAAACTTGTTAACTTTATAGGGCCATAATCATTTAGTTATGAATACCATCCTTTTGGCGGTAGATTTTTCACCCGCATCCCGCAATGCAGCTGTTTTTGCTGCCGAACTGGCCAAATTATTACATACCAGATTACTCCTTTTCCATGCCTATATGCTCCCCACGCCTATTAGCGAGGTGCCATATGCCATGGTTACGGTTGATACCCTGCAAAAAGAAAACGAGGACCAAATAAAAAAGGAGGCAGACTGGATACATGACAATTACGGACTGGAGGTAGAATGGCTGGTACGCATCGGCATTGCCTCCGACGAAATAAAAGCCCTCACCAAAGAAAAAGAGTTTGGCCTTATTATAATGGGGATGAAGGGCGCCGGTGGACTTGATAAGATCATTGGCAGCACCACTACCAACGTTTCCCGAAAAGTAAAAACACCCGTATTGGTGGTACCGCACAATGCCAGCTATACCCCGATAAAACATATTACATATGCCAGCGATTTTACCTACAAAACCAGCATCCACCTGTTTAATCCGCTGTTAGAGCTGGCCCGCGCCTTTGGGGCCAAAACACATATTTTATTTATTCGACAAAATCATGGCGGCAATGCCGAGCACGAGCGAGCCGGCAAAAAAAGCACCGAAATTATTTTTGAGGGATATGACCATGAATACGTGACCCTTGAAGAACCAGCTGTTAATCAGGCAATTAGTAAATATTTACAACAATATTCCAGCGAATTGCTGGTGATGGTAGCCCATAAACATACCTTCCTGGAAAGGGTTTTTTCGAAAAATCATACCACCGCAATGGCCTACGAAACCCATGTTCCCCTGCTAATTTTGCAGGATAAAGGTTAACTGGCAATATACATCCCTATTCGTTTTGACCGATTTCATCGTTTGCCTTACCTTTGCAACCCAATTTAAAAAACGTATGGCAACAGTTACCAGAGAGAATATCGGACTGCTGAATGATAAAATTACCATTAAAGTAGCCGGTGCAGATTATCTGCCTTCATTTGAAAAAGCACTTAAAAACTATAGTAAACAAGCCAATATACCAGGTTTCCGCAAAGGCATGGTACCTACTGGCATGATTAAAAAAATGCATGGCCAGTCAGTATTTGCTGATGAGGTTATCAGAACTGTTGAGAAAGAACTCGGCAACTACATGCAAAACGAGAAGCTGGAGATCTTCGCCCAGCCTTTACCGCTTGCTACAGAGGAAGCGCCGAAATTAGACATGAATAACCCCACCGAGTATGTGTTTGATTTTGAAGTAGGGTTAAAACCTGCATTCCAGTTAGCTGACCTGTCTAAAGAAAAAATGACCCGTAACAAAGTAACGGTAACCGAAGACATGATCAATGAAGAGGTGAACCGCTTACAGGTGCGTCATGGTAAACTGGTTGACCGCGATGCAGTTTCTGAAGACGAAAACGTACTGAATGTAACCTTCACCGAAACCGATGCTAACGGTAATGTTATTGAAGGTGGTGTTGTTAAAGACAATTCTTTCCTGGTAAAATACTTTGCTGAGCCTGTACGCAGCACCCTTACCGGTAAGAAAAAAGACGATGTGTTCAACATTCAGTTAAATAAAGCCTTCGACGAAAAAGAAAGAGAATGGGTACTGAGCGACCTCGGCCTCGACAAACACGACGAAGCAGCTGCTGCTAAATTCTTCAACGTAACCATCACCAAAGTTGGCCTGGTTGAAAAAGCAGCATTGAATGAAGAAACTTTCAAAGCTGTTTATCCCAAAAAAGAGATCAAAACTGAAGCAGAATTCCGCAATGAAATAAAAGAGGAAATTCAAGGCTACTGGGATAAACAAACGAAAAATCATTTACAGCACGAGATCTACCACGTGCTGCTAGACCATACCAAGATCGAGTTCCCCGAATCGTTCCTGAAACGCTGGATGCAAACCGGTGGCGAACAACCCAAAACACAGGAAGAAGTAGAACACGAATTCCCTACGTTTGTTAATCAGCTTAAATGGACGTTGATCACCGATCAACTGGTGCAGGAAAACAACATCGAGGTTAAGAACGAAGACATCGAAGCTTTTGCCAAACAACAGTTATTCGGTTACATGGGTATGGGCATGCAGGATGAAGAGCAACCCTGGATCGCAGAATACATCACCCGCATGATGAAAGACCGTAAGTTTGTTGAAGATGCTTACCATCGTATTCAAACTGAAAAGGTGTTTGACCTGATTGAAACAAAAGTAAACGCTACTGAAAAGCCCGTAACGGCAGAAGAGTTTTCTAAAGAAGCGGAAAAACATCAGCATCATCATCACTAGTAGATTACAATCTCTGTAAAATATAAAAGCCCTGACAGTACTGTTGGGGCTTTTTGTTTATTCAGAACCAGGCAAAGGGCAAAAGGCAGAGGGCAAAGGGCCTCGACGCGGCAATCTGTCGTGAAACAGTCAACTGGTTAACTCGTCAACTGGTTAACTGGTCAACTGAAGAAATCACTCCCCTTCCAAAAAACTCCCCAACGCATCCAGCTTCTCATTCCAGAACCGGTGATACTGCGTTACCCACTCCGCTACCTCTTTCAACCGGTTAAAATCAACCGCACAAAAGCGTTCCCGTCCCTGTTGTTTAATCACAACCAGGCCACACTCCGTCAATATTTTTATGTGTTTTGAAATAGCGGGTCTGCTTATTTCAAAGTTCTCAGCCACCCCGTTTAAGGTAAGGGTTTTATTGGCCAGCAGGCCAATGATCTCCCGCCGGGTGGGGTCGGCAATAGCCTGAAAAACATCACGACGCATATAATTGGTTTATGTAACTACCTGGTTGCAAAATTATGTGTAACTAACCGGTTAACAAGCAAACCAGGTACGGGGAATTATATATCGCAACCGGCGGAAATCTTTAGCGGAGAATCAAACATAACAATTTGATTAAAAGAACTTTATATAAATACCGATCCAATAATAAACACTTGATATTTCCGTTTATAATAGCTATCTTTTTGAGCCTGTTAATCCAATACGCTGAGAACCACTATCCTATTTAAATACCCTTTGAATGAAATACCCTTTACTCGCAGCTTTTTCGCTGTTCGTATCCCTGAAGATTTCGGCCCAGGAGATCATGCGACCTGTTCACTTAAAAAGCGGTACCCTCACCAGGAGCAAAAATCTTCGCAACGATGTACACCTTACCGATTCCCTGAGCAAACATCACTTCAGGAACAGGTACTATGCGCTGATCCAGTTTAATAAACTACCCACTGCAGAAGAAAGGAAGAACCTGGCACAGGAAGGCGTTTTATTATACGATTACATTCCCGATAATACTTATTTAGCGGAAATAACCGACCGGTTGGCACCTGGCCAGCTTAAAAAGAATACCATCGCCAGTGTTTTCACCCTGGAAGCAAGAACCAAAATTGCCCCGGCCCTGCAAAAGCAATTGGGTGAATCCATGCATGACCCTGATAAACTGATAGCAGTAAGCTTTTACGGAAACATCGATAAAGCCACCGTCATGGCTGAGTTAACACAGGCCGGCGCCCGGATCAGAGAAACCAAAATACAGCCCGCCCATGTTGTTTTTATAGATGCAACGGCCGATGTAGTTCAAAAAATAGCCTCCCTTCCCTTTGTGGCTTATATCAGCAGCCAGCAAATGAAACCCGTAAGCCTCAATTACAAAAACCGAACGGCTTCGGGTCTTGATATCTTAGCCAATGCAACAGGCCGCAACCTGCAGGGGACTGGTGTAACGCTTGGGATCGGCGATGAAGGCGATGCCAGCACCCACATTGATAATTCAGTGCATTTGATAAACAGGAACCAGAATGCCGCCACTTCGCATGGTACCCATACCGTAGGCACCATGGCTGGCGCAGGTATTGTGAACCCAAGATATAAAGGCATGGCCCCTAAAGCAACGGTTATTGGCCAATACTTCAGCGACATTCTGGTAAACTCACCTTACTATATAGCCGATTACGATATGGTAATCACCAACAACTCCTATTATTCCTCCGCCAGCGGTTGTCCCGGCGAAGGTGAGTATGATGTGATGAGTAGTTATGTTGATAACCTGATGAATACCAACCGTACCGTTTTGCACGTGTTTGCATCTGGTAACGATGGCGCCCTAGCCTGTTCGCCCTATCCTATAAACTACGCTACAGTAAAATCAGGTTTTCAAACCGGTAAGAACGTAATGACGGTAGGCGCTATTGACAACACCAACGCCGCCAACACTTTCATCAGGGCAAACTTTTCGAGTAGTGGCCCCGTTGATGATGGCCGGTTAAAACCGGAAATAGTTGCAGGGGGATATGGTATCGGTTCAACCGTACTGAACAATACATACGGCATAGACTACGGCACCAGTATGGCTTCCCCCACTGTGGCCGGCGCTATGGGTTTGTTATACGAACGTTACCGCCAGCTTCACAGCGGCGCCAACCCTACCGCTGCCTTGATAAAAGCAGTAACCTGTAATGGCGCTGACGATCTAGGTAACCCCGGACCCGACTTCATCTATGGCTTTGGCCACCTGAATGCAGTTAACGCGGTAGAAGCGCTTGAAAACAATACTTACTTCACCGGTGTAACAAACAATGGTGGTTCGCAAACCTTTACTATAACCGGTGTACCAACCGGTACGGCACAGTTAAAAGTGTTATTACACTGGAACGATCCCGCAGCGGCTCCTTATGCAGCCATTGCCCTGGTAAATAACCTTGACCTTGCGGTTATCGCACCCGATGCTACCATTCACCACCCGCTGATATTAGACCCTTCATCAGCCAATGTGGCCAATATAGCTGTAGAAGGCATAGATAATCTGAATAATATTGAACAGGTTGTTATCAATAACCCACCGGCAGGCGATTTTACGGTTACTGTTAATGGTACCAATGTTCCACAGGGGCCGCAGGATTTTGTAGTAGCCTACCAGGTTATCGCTCCTGAAGTAAAACTTATGTCTCCTTCTACTTCAGACAGCTGGCTCACCGCCGGTGCTGAGTTCATTCGCTGGAGCGCCAGTGACCCCAATACCAACAACTTTACCCTTGAAATTTCTTATGATAATGGAAGTAGCTGGTCAACCATCAGCAACACTATTCCTGCAACAGACCGGTCCTTTTATTTTAGCGTTCCCAACGTAGGTACAGATATGGCTTTAGTTCGGGTAAGCCGTAACGGAACTTCTTATTCTGCTGTAAGCGGAGTATTTACCATATTATCACAGCCTGCCTTAACGCTTGCCAACGCCTGTACAGGCTATGTTGACATGAGCTGGCCAGCAGCGGCTTTTGCTACCAGTTATGATATTATGCAATTAAAAGGCAGTGATATGGTTGTGGTAGCCAATACTACAGCTACTAATTATACATTGGGTGGGTTGAACAAAGACAGTACTTACTGGCTGTCGGTACGTGCAGTACTGAATTCATCACCCGGCCGGCGTGCCCTTGCCAAAAGTATAATTCCTGCCGGCGGCGCCTGCGCCTCCCCTACTTTTGACAATGACCTTACGCCTGATCTACTGGTAGCACCGGTTACCGGCCGCAAGTTCACCAGCTCACAATTAGGCATCAGCGCTCCGCAGGTTCGAATTAAAAACGTAGGTTCAGCCTCCTCATCAGGAACGTTCAACATTACTTACCAGGTAAACGGCGGAACACCTGTAACTGAAGCCACCACACAAACTATGGCCGCCAACGCTACTTATACCTATACATTTGCTTCCACCTATGATTTCTCAGCAGAAGGAACCTATACCATAAAGGCCTGGGTTGATTTCAGCAGTGATCCTTCGCACCTGAACGATACCCTGGTAACAGTAGTAAAGAATTTGAGAAATGATCCCATCTTATTAAGTCCTTCTTATACTGAGGGATTTGAAACTTCCGCTCCGCAAAGCTATACCACCGGTACACTGGGCTTTGCCGGGCTTGACCGTTGCGACTTCTTTGCAGGAACCAGTAATGGCCGGGCCCGCCCCTTTGTAAACACCGGTATGGCAAGAACCGGGAACCGCGCCATAACACTCGATCAAATAGCTTATACCGGCATTATCCAGGGCGATAGTCTCATCACTACCTTTAACCTGAGCAACTACACCGCCGGCCAGCAGTTATGGCTCTCTTTCTTTGTGCAAAACCAGGGCATCGATTTCTCGGCCCCTAATAACAAAGTATGGATCCGTGGCAGCGAGAACGATGCCTGGATACCATTGTATACCCTTCCCATCAACAATACGGATTTCGGCATCTATCGTGCTGCTACACCGGTTAATATAACCGAAACGCTGGCTAATGCTACACCAACTCAGTCGGTAAGCAGCAGCTTCCAGATCAAGTTTGGCGAACAGGGTTACCGCTCAACCAACTCGGTTATTATTGATGGCAACCTCGATGATGGCTATACTTTTGACGATGTTACCATTACCATGACTACAGATGATGTAACCATAAAGCAACTGGTTAATCCATCAACAGGCAATGCATGCGCCCTTACTACTACAGAACCTATAATAGTGCAGGTTAAAAATTACAGCACCGGTACACTTACCAATGTGCCCGTTTCGTACCAGGTTGATAATGGTCCCGTAATCACGGAAACCATTCCATCCTTAGCAGCAGGCCAGGTGTTGAATTATACGTTTTCACAAACCGCCAACCTGGGAACCTATAAGTCATACACGTTAAAAACGTATGTTGCCTATCCTACTGACAGCTACCGGGCGAACGATACAGCATCCTCCACCTTTATAACCAAGCCCCTTATCACCAGCTTTCCTTACCTCGAAGGTTTTGAAAGCAATAATGGCAACTGGTATACCGGTGGCATTAACAGCAGCTGGCAATGGGGCACACCCGCCGCTTCTGTCATTAACAAGGCAGCCAACGGTACAAAAGCCTGGGTTACCAACTTAACCGGAAACTATAACAACTATGAATTATCGTACCTGTACTCCCCTTGCTTTGATCTGAGTGGATTGACCCAACCAGTACTTTCTTTCAGTCACATCTTCCAAACAGAAGACAATTGTACTTGTGATTTCCATTGGGTTGAATACAGTACCGACGGACAAAACTGGGTCAAGCTGGGCAATACCAGCAGCGGTACCAACTGGTACGAAAATGTAACCTACCAGGCCTGGAAAATTTCCAACCCTGTGTGGCATGTATCGAGCTTCAATATACCTTCGAATAGCCCCACCGTTCGTTTCAGGATCCTTATGTATGCTGATCCGGGTGTTACTTACGAAGGCATAGGCATCGATGATGTGCATGTATTTGATAAAGCTGCCATTTACAGCGGCCCCGATATCACCAGCGGCTTAACACAAACAGTGAGCGGCACCGGCTGGACCCACTTTAATGCGGGCGGTAACCGGGTAGTATCTATTAATCCGAACGGACAAAACCTGGGCAGTACAGATGTGCGGGTATACATCAACACCGGCGGGGTGCGCAACAACGGAAAACAATATTATCTAGATAGAAATATTGTGGTGCAACCTGCCAATGCACCAACAGCCCCTGTAAGTGTACGTTATTATTTCCTTGATACAGAAGCGCGCAACCTTATAAAGGCTACCGGTTGCGGCGCCTGCGCCACTATCCAAGATGCTTATGCAGCAGGCGTTACCCAATACAGCAATGCACCGCTGGAAGAAAATGGCACCCTGGCTGATAATGTAAGTGGCACCTATGCATTCATCTCTCCATCGAACGTAGACATAATACCCTACGACAATGGTTATTATGCCGAATACCAGGTAAGTCACTTCTCCGAATTCTGGATCAACAGCGGCGGTCCTGCACAAAACCAGGCATTGCCAATGGAACTGGGTATGTTCACCGTTACAAAAAATAACGCTGCCGCTTTATTACAATGGACAACATTACAGGAAACCAATACCAGTGAATTTGTTATTGAAAGAAGTACCGATGGCAGCCATTATGAGGTAATTGGCGCTGTACCTGCAAACGGCACCACCACTACCGTAACCAAATACCAGTTTACTGATAAACAAATGGCAACGGGTATAAATTACTATCGCATTAAAACGGTAGATAATGATGCGAAAAATATTTATTCACCTGTACGTACCCTCAGTTACGCCAACAATGATTTCACCATCAGCCTGCTTCCCAACCCGGCAACAAAAGGCACGGTATACGTTAACACCTCGGTGAACTGTAACCGTATAGAAGTGCGTGATGCTATAGGCCGTCTTATTAAAACAGTGAATGTAACAGGCACCTATAATCCCGTAGATGTTCATCAGTTAAACAAAGGCATGTACTTTATTACCGTAGTAACAGATAACGGTTCCAAAATAGAGAAGCTGTTTGTTGAGTAAACCAAAGTAGGAAGTATGAAACAGGAAGTACGATGAACCCGATTTTCGTACTTCCTGTTTTTTTTCCTATAGCTACCAATTACGTCTTACCTCTTTCTTCTTACCTCCTGCTTCACCCGCCTTCCTTTTCACCGATTCCCAAACTAGAACTACCTTTGCCATTCAAAAAATGAAGCATTGAAGCAGAAAGGGGATCCCGTAAACAACAGGAAATCGGCAGGCTGGTTATGGTTTTTAACAGGAATAGGGTTTTCGATTCTATGGCCTTCTGCTGCGGTAGCTACGAAATATGGTTTGCAGGTTGCACAACCTTTTGTGCTTTGTATTACCCGCTTTTTTATTGCCGGTTTGTTAATGCTGTTTATTGCACATGGCATTTTACGCAAACGTCTTCCGCAAAAACACGAATGGAAACAATTAGCCATTTATGGTTTACTGAATATTTCGCTGTACCTCGGCATATATGTCCTGGCCATGCAACATATATCTGCCGGTTTAGGCTCACTGGCCATAGCCACCAACCCGGTGCTCATCAGTCTTATGGCTACTGTTATATTTGGTCATCGCTTACGGCTGGTTACCATCACCAGCCTTATTCTGTGTATGTGCGGAGTATTACTGGCAGCCTGGCCTTTGTTCAAACACAGCTTTGCCACACCTGGTGGCATTAGTCTGTTAATGCTTAGCATGATCATTTATTCAGCCGGTGTTATTTACTTTTCCAAACAAAACTGGGGAAACCTGCACATCCTCACCATCAATGGCTGGCAAACCCTGTTGGGCGGATTGTTTTTATTACCATTCGCTATTGCCACATATGACAAAACAAAAAATGTCTGGGGATCTAACCTGCTGTGGCCTGTGCTTTGGCTGGCCATTCCGGTATCCATCATTGGGGTTCAACTTTGGTTGTACCTGTTGAGGGACAATGCCGTAAAAGCTTCTTTCTGGTTATTTCTTTGCCCGGTGTTCGGATTCATTATTGCCAGTGTTATGATGCAGGAACCCATTGGTGTTTTTACTGTTGCCGGTATGCTAATGACTTTAGCCGGTTTGTACCTTGTTCAGAAGTATAAATCCGAATAACAATGGCTGTTTTTCCCAATGTCTTCTGCAGAAATTCTTTCCTTATTGCGTAAACGGTGTTTCCTATTTCGTAAGGCGTGAACACCTTTTTCGGGAGAAATTTGCGCAAATTTATTTGCGCAAAAATCATGAAAGGAATTAAATCTGAGATGAAAGGAATTTACACTGTAGCACTGTTATTATTTGCAACACTACATGGAATAGCTCAGCAAGCCACGGTAAAAGGCATTGTGAAAAACGAAAAAGGCGACACCCTTACTTCCGCATCTGTTTTTATCAAAGGAAAAAAAATAGGCACCGTTACTACTTCAACCGGTCAATACGAATTAATAAATCTGAATCCCGGTTCATACACTGTACAGGTTTCTTTAATTGGGTATGAACCTGCCACCCAAAAGATCAGTATGGCAGCAGGTGAAACGCAAACCATCGACTTTATTCTGAAAGAAACGAAATACGAGCTGCAACAGGTAGAGATCACCGGTCGCCGCGAAACTGGCTATAAGAACACTACTTCCTTCATTGGGTCAAAAACCGCTACGCCGTTGAAAGACCTGCCTCAATCGGTAAGTTATGTTACCAAGGAAGTAATGCAGGACCAGGCCGCCGCCCGCGTGGGTGATGTGGTAAAAAACTTTAGCGGCGTTAACCAGTTTACCGCCAATAACGACATTGCCATCAGAGGTTTCAGGATATATGCCGGTAACGGCACTATGTTAGTGAACGGTTTAAGAGCAAACGCTTCTTTTTGGAAGCAACCACCGGCGAATTACCTGGAAAGAGTGGAAGTGATCAAAGGTCCCGTTTCTGCCTTGTTCGGAAATGCCTCACCGGGCGGCACCATTAACCGGGTTACCAAAAAACCACTCGATCAACCGAGAAAATCCATCTCCTTTATCACCGGCAGTTACAATACATTCAGAGCGCTGACCGATTTTACCGGCCCCCTGAATGAAAGCAAAACGCTGTTGTACCGAATGAACATTGCTTATGAAAATTCGCTGTCATTCCGTGACCTGCAGTTTGAAAAGAATATTGTTGTAGCGCCCTCTCTCAGCTTCTTACCAAATGATAAAACCAGGCTGAACTTTGACCTGGTGTATAACAAATCAAATAGCCGGGTCGACCGGGGTCAATCAGCCTTTGCAAACGATCTGTATTCAACCCCAATATCGCTTTCGCTGAATGCAGTGAATGATCGCCTGAATGAAGAACAGTATAATATCACTACTTCCTTAACACACCATTTCACCAGCAATACCTCTTTCAATATTGCTTACATCCGTACCAGTTATACCGAAGACCTGTTTGAACACAGAAGCAACAACACCTACCTGAAAGATGCACTGGGCAGAGAGGTGACCTTCCTGGTAGAACGCCAGGTATTCGACAGAAAATCAAGAGAGTTCAACGATAATATCTCTGCTTATTTTACCCATAATCTGTATACGGGTTCGCTGGAACATAAGATAGTAGTAGGCTACGATTATGCACAGGACAAACTGCCCGTTGGCGCCGCCCAGCAAACGGCTTCCGGCTATCTGAAAAAAGATGGTACAACAGGCAGCTACAAAGCAGCTGATTCAGCAAAGTTTGTAATGCAGAAATACACTGCCAAATACAATGGTGTTGACACTACAATATATGGCCCCAGGCCCAACGTATCAACCTACGACCTTACCCTGAATCAGCATAACATGGAAGATGTTTCGAAATATGTGTATGCGCCCGCCTACAATGATGCAACCATACCGAAATTAAACTATCTGAATGGTGCCTATATACAGGACCAGATCACCTTGGGTAAATTACAGGCATTATTGGGTTTACGCTTTGAATGGTTTACCGACAGGACTAATTATACCACAGCCAAAGAAAAGAAAGTTACCCAAACCGCTGTCCTGCCCCGCCTTGGCCTGGTGTATGCCATCAACCAAAACATAAACGCTTATGCTTTGTATACGCAAGGATACAATCCTCAGGCAGCCGCCTCACAATCACCCACTGCCGGCGGACCATTTGACCCGGTAGAAAGTAAAATGGTTGAAGCTGGTTTTAAATCAGAATGGTTCAACAAACGTTTATCCATAACTACTTCTGTATACCAGATAAGCCAGGTAAACGCCTTGTATCCCGCTCCTGCTCCGGCTCCTGCTGATAGCATGGTTCAGGTAGGCAATGAAGTATCGAAAGGGTTCGAATTCGAAGTGGTAGGGCAGCTTGCCGACAACTGGAATGTGGTGTTGAATTATGCTTATAATGATGCCAAACTAAAAGAAGCCGGCGGCCCTGATAAAGATTTCATAGGCCAGCAAAAGCCCAATGCCCCCAGGCACATGGGTAACTTCTGGACAAAATATTCTTTCAAAGGCCGTGCTTTAAAAGGAGTAGGTATTGGTATGGGCGGAAATTTCGTAACAAGACGTAATCTGTCGCTGAACCAGGCCCAATCAATTCCCGGCTACGAATTATTGAATGCAGCCGTGTATTATAAAATTGATAAATTCCAGATCCAGTTCAATATGAACAACATACTTGATAAAACCTATTGGGTGGGCGGCTACGATTATTTACGATTGTTCCCTGGCTCTCCCCGCAACTGGCTGGCAACCGTAGCCTATACGTTTTAAGACTTAATTGTCGTTAAGGCAGGGGTTTAACATATATTAAAGACCTTTATTCTATAGACCGCCAAGTTCTTTGTATCAGTGTACACAGTTAGTTCTAACTAAGGGTTTTATTTATCCCGGGCAAACAGTACTCAAATTTTTTTGCTGTTTACCAATTTTAATGGAACTTCTGTGTAAGTAAATAATAAGCCTTTGTCTGGTTGTATATTTAGCAACATCAAATACAACCAGATTAAGGCTCTGATTAGTGGAAGTCTCGTCACAACGGGACTTCTTTTTTTATTTATATATAATAGCAAGCAATGACGTTGAAACAGATTATCGGCAAACTGCATTTATGGTTGGGACTGGCATCAGGGCTGGTGGTATTGATCGTTGCCGGCACAGGCACGCTGCTGGTGTTTGAAGATGAGCTGGACGAATGGGCCAACAAAGACTTCTTCGTTGTTGCCGTACCGCAACATGCGCAACGGGTATCGGTTGATAGCATGTACCATGCTGCCAAAGCATATGACACCTCCATCAGGATCACCCGGATCTACCTGGAAAGCAAAGCGCCTGAAAGAACGGTAATCTTCTATGCCAAAAAGAAAAAGGCAAATACCTGGCACATAGCCGTTAATCCGTACACCGGTAAAGTGATAAGGGCAAGGAACCTGGACAAACGTTTTTTTGGGGTAGTATTGAACCTGCATCGCCATTTGTGTATGAACGAAGTGGGAAAAACCATTACACACGCCTCCTGCCTCATCTTTGTACTCATGGTCATTACCGGTTTGGTATTGTGGTGGCCAAAGCGCTGGCATATACTAAAACAACGCACTCGTATTGCCTGGTCTTCCAAATGGAAACGGTTGAACTGGGACCTGCATGCAGTAGGTGGTTTTTATGTACACATCGTATTATTGGCAATAGGCTTAACGGGTCTTGTTTTTGCCTATCCCTGGTTTAGTAACCTCGTTTACCAGTTGGCCGATGGCAAACCTGCACCCAAAAAAGAAGTGCCGGCTAACACCGTTAAAGAACCTATTAAAGCCGGCTTTTATGAATCGTTATATGATCAGGCGAATGCACGACTGCCTTACAAAGGACGTGTTACCATTCTCTTCCCTGAAAAAGACAGCCTGGCTATTACGGTTAACAAAGTGAATCGCGAAGCAGCTGTAGATAACATTGTCGATGTGCTTTATTTTGAAAAAGGCACAGGTCGCTTGTTGAAAGAAAGCCTGTTCAAAAACTCATCAACCGGCAGTAAGATCCGCCGCATGAACTTACCCATTCATACCGGTAAACTGTTTGGCTGGCCAACGCAAATATTAGCGCTGATGGCCGCCTTAGTGGCGTTCTCGCTACCGATAACAGGTTTTTTAATTTGGGTGGGAAGAAAAAAGAGAATGGCAAAAAGGGTTAATCCTGTACATATTACCTCGAAGCAGGAAAGCGCCGCAGTATAACAGAGAAACATTCTGCAAGCCACCCGCCGAAATAATTGTACATTCACCGTTTGCACCTTTAATACCACACATGAAGGAAAACGATTCCTCTGAAATGGCTTTATTTGAACAATGTGTTGATTTTTTAAATAACATCGTTGGAATTGAAACTTCATTCAGAAAAATCGGCAATAAGAGTTTCTTACCAGGTCTTTTGATCAGTAAAGGAACGATCATCATTGACAAAGAGGCATTGGAGCATCCGGGTGATATTTTACACGAAGCCGGCCATATTGCCATTGTACCAGCTTTTGAGCGGCTTGGTTTATCAGAAAAAGAGATCATTAAAAGAAAGAATCGGGAAGGTGAGGAGATCATGGCCATAGCCTGGTCCTATGCTGCCTGCATCTATTTATCAATCGATCCGTTTTTTGTTTTTCATGAAGAGGGATATCGCGGAGGCCGTGATTTTATAACAGACAGCTGCCGCGATAAAAATTATATTGGTCTTGCTATGCTGGAAAATATAGGAATGACTGTCAATGAGAAAAAAGCCAAACGTTCAAATCTACTCACTTACCCGCACATGATTAAATGGCTGCGTGCATAACCGGTTTCTTTCCCAATGATTTAATAAACCGGAAATGAGATTGTATGGCCCCATTGAACGAGGGGATACAATTGTACGGAACATTGAATTCTTCACACTTTCCTTTTACGATCTTACTCAGTGCAGGATAATGTATATGACTGATACGGGGGAACAGGTGATGTTCTACCTGGTAATTCAGCCCACCGGCAAACCAGGTGATCAATTTACTATTGGGCGAAAAGTTGGAAGTGGTCTTTAACTGGTGTATGGCCCATTCATTTTCGATAAGCGTCGTTTCGTTTACAGGCGCAAAAGTGAATTCAGTTTCTTCTACTACATGGGCTAATTGAAACACAATAGCTAGTGTAAAACCCTGGCCAATATGCAGGCTGATAAAAAACACCAGCCATTGTTCCCAGCCGGTAAGGTATATCGGCAATGCAATGTAAAAGAACAGATATAAAATTTTACTGATCCAGAAAACAACATGGTCCGATGTTTTCATTTTCTGCAATTCAGTGTTGTGGACCTTTCTTTTGAAATATTTTTCAAAGTCCTGGAACAGGATCCAGATCATTGAACTGATGGCGTACAACAGCGGAGTGTAGATATGCTGAACCCTGTGCATGGGAACCCATTGTTGTGAGCTGCACATTCTGATAAAAGGCGTTTTGGCAATATCATCATCAACACCGTCTACATTCGGGTAAGTATGGTGAATGATATTATGTTTATGCCGCCAGATAAAACTATTACCACCTAATGCATTCAAGGTTAGACCCAGCGTGTTATTCACCCAGTTTTTAGAAGAATAGCTGCCATGGTTGGCATCGTGCATCACATTAAAACCTATACAGGCGCATAAAAACCCTAAAACGCATCCAATTAAAATGGTAGTTAGAACCGGCAGGGAAAAGCAAATGGCTGTAAGATATAAAGCTGTTGAAACTACAATCAGGATGATTGTTTTGGAATACAATGCCCAGTTACCTGTTTTTTTTAAATCACTTTCTTTAAAATATCCATCTACGGCCATTTTCAATGACTGAAAAAAAACTGCATTCTTATTATTGAAGACGACCTTTGACATATACCGGTTTTTTATGGGATAACAAGGGTTAAAAGTACCTTTTATTTCTGGCACTAATGCGTCCTGGTATTTTTATTTAACATTAGTAATAGTTTTCCCTGAGAGGTGTGATCTACGTAGGTGCTTCCCTGTGAAGCTGATGGGATTGCCTCCGCTCCGGCGATCCCCTGGCGGGGTGATGCTAAAAGCAAAAAACGTCCGGCACTTCGTGCCTTGCTTTTTTATTTCTGCGCATTCGCCCGAGCAAGCTCGGCGAACGCTCCGAAATAAAAAATCCCGCCGTTGGCGGGACGTTTTTGCTTTTGCGGAGACTGAGGGATTCGAACCCTCGATACGGTTTCCCGTATACACACTTTCCAGGCGTGCTCCTTCAACCACTCGGACAAGTCTCCGTTTTTAAAAGGGCAGCAAAAATACATTTTCAATCATTAGGCCCCGAATATTTTTTTTGCATTTTCTGTAGTAAGCCTCGCTGCTTCTTCTACAGGTATTTCTTTTACCTCCGCAATCTTCTCTACCACATATTTCAGGTAACTGCTTTCGTTCCTTTTTCCCCTGAAAGGCACCGGCGTCAGGTACGGCGAATCAGTTTCCAGCACGATATTGTCCATAGAAACCGCTTTTACCACTTCACGTAAGTGGGTATTTTTGTAAGTCACCACCCCGCCAATTCCCAGGTAAAAACCCAGGTCAATGATCTGTTGGGCCTCTTCCAGGGTGCCGGTAAAGCAGTGGAAAATGCCCCGCAGACTACCTTTTTGGTGCTCCCGAACTATGCGAATACTATCGGCCATCGAATCCCGGGAATGGATCACGATCGGCACCTGGTAGTGTAAAGCCCATTCAATTTGCTGGTGAAAGGCCTCCTGCTGGGCGTCTACAAAAGTTTTATCCCAGTAATAATCCAGTCCAATTTCACCAACCGCTTTAAAAGCCCGTTTGCCCAGCCAATCCGCTACCAGCGCCAGTTCCTGCTTGTAATCATCTTTTACCGAACAGGGATGCAACCCCATCATGGCAAAACATTTACCCGGAAAATCAGCCTCCAGCTGTATCATGGCATCGTGGGTCTCGCTGTCAATAGCCGGCAGGTAAAACCGCTGAACACCCTCGTTTTCAGCCCGCTCAATAACCGCCTTAATATCCTTTGTAAACTCATTCCCGTATAAATGGGTGTGAGTATCAATTAATTGAAGATTCATATCGGCCGCAAAATTCCTAAAAATATTTATGATTCTCTTAAACTATTTACACCCACCTTCGTCATACACCGCAATGGTTCATTGTATGAAAACTATACTAACTACTGTTTTGGTTACCGGGCTTTTTTTGTCGGCTTGTAAAAAACAGGATGACGAATCCGGCGCTAAAGGGAAAGAAGAATTTGCAATGGCTGCTTCCGAATCCGATGCCGCCGCCGAAGGTGTATTTGATGATGTATTCAATAATGTTATGGGCGTAAGCCCTGAAGTGGGTATTGGCGGAACCGGTGTTTTTGGCCGCATGGATGTGAGCGGTGCAAGAATTGATGGAGTTGATTCTACCCCTTGTTATACAGTGGCAATCAAACAATTAAACAATACTACCCGCTTCCCTTTACAAATAACCATCGACTTTGGCACCGGCTGTACCGCCAGGGATGGCAGAACCCGCAAAGGCAAGATCACGGTTGTTTATACCGGCAGCCTGGTTATTTCAGGTAATTCGGCCACTACAATTTTCGATAATTATTATCTCGACAATATTAAAGTAGAAGGTACACATAAGCTTACCAATACGGGCACGCTTGATAAAAAGAGCTATACTACGCAGGTTATCAACGCTAAACTGAGCCAATCGAATGGCGATTACATTCAATGGAATAGCCAAAAAACGGTAACCCAGGTAGAAGGCGGATCAACTCCCCTCATTGGTCTTGATGATGCATACAATGTAACCGGCAATGCCGGTGGATCGGTTCAACTGAACGGAAAGTATTTTCAATGGTCAACCGCCATTACAGCTCCGCTCCTGAAAAGATTTTCCTGCCCGTGGATCGCGAAAGGAACCATCAGTTTGAGCAAAGGAAGTGACGCAGTGGCAGTGCTCGACTACGGTTCCGGGACCTGCGATAATAAGGTTGTTTTCACGGTAAATGGCTCGATTCACGAAATAACTTTGCATTAATCAAAAAAGTTTATACCTTTAAATCAGTTTTCATAGGGTACGGATTAAAAACGGGCCAGGGTGTCTACCCAGGCCCAACTTTTTTTAAGGACATACTGACGCAAAGTCCTGCTTTTCCCACCAGGAATTACCTGATATTTTTACAGACCTATAGCTTCAAAACGATATCCCTTTTCACTAAAATATTGCAGCGTTTTTGGTAGTGCTTCTTTTAACCGGGGGAAGGCTTTCTCACTGTCGTGAAATACGATTACTGAACCGGGTTGTGCCTGCTTAATTACGTTTATAGAACAGGTTTGCCCAGATAAGGCAACATCAAAGTCACCACTGAGAACATCCCACATAATTATACTGAAGTTATTATTCACCGGGGAGTTACGGATACCCGTTAATAGTTTTACCTGAAAGCGGGTGATCCTTCCGTATGGAGGTCGAAACAGATGGGAGTCGATATATTTTCCTGCAGCCAGAATATTTTGGAGATACAATTCATCAGTAACCTTCCATCCATTCAAATGATTATTGGTATGGTTACCCGTGCGATGCCCTTCATCCAACACCCGACGATAAATTTCTGGATGTGCGGCAACGTTCTTTCCAATGCAAAAAAACGTAGCCTTTGCATTGTATTGCTTTAACTGGTCAAGCACAAACGGCGTTACTTCCGGGTGCGGACCATCGTCAAAGGTGAGATACAAAATTTTTTCCTTGACGGGTATGTCCCAAACACAACCCGGATAAAGCTTTTTCAGCCACCAGGGAGTTTTTACAAAATACAACATGGTAGTCCTTTCATCTGCAACAAAAATAATAGAAATTACTGTGCGTAACCGGTAATGTGTACCACTTTCTCCTTGTACTTATACACCTTGCCGTTTTTTTTAAGATATGCCTCCTGCGAACTTTCACTGGTAAGAATGGGATCCAGATATTCTTTTATTTTTTCATTACTGATAGTGGGCGCATTTCCAAACGAGATCGCTTCTTCAATATAACCATGTAACAGGGGCAGCAGCTCGCCATAAAATAAATTATTACCGGCGTATATATCACAACCTATTACCTTATCGCCGCTCATACACACAAAACCGGTTATGGAACTATCGCTTCTGCTAAATTTTTCCCGGAAGTAACGTAGATAGGCACTTTGTTCGGGCGTATATTTTTTATCGTTACGCCTGGCCAGGTAAGCGAGTGAAGGCGCTTTGGTGTTGCTGCGTTCCATCTGCGAAAACACTTCCTTCCACACCAGCACCTGGTTATTCGTTTGTCCAAGCACTTTTCGCAAGGCAGGATCGGCATAGTTGTTATACGCAAACTTTTTTTCTTTTTCGCTCCACCGGCCTTCTTCCACACACATTACCTGGATGTATTGATCTTTGGGCGAAGGCAGCAGCACGGTGTCCTTGGCTACTATCCTGTCCTGCCGGCCGCCAAGAATAATTTCCCCTGAACTTATGTAAATAGGTTTGGGGCCATTATTATTAATGCGTAACCAATGCACATTTTCCGTGGCAGCGGTACCGCGTTCGGTCACTACGGCCGTTCCATTGGCAATGGCCTGGCTGAGAGAAACCACATCGGGGGCCATCATGCCCAGCCCGCCAAAACCCTTCGGCCTGATGGGGATGATCTTTAAGTTTTTGTACGTCACGGCGCTATCATAATCCACATACAGATTTTGATAGGTTAACTGAGCCGGTACTATTTTATATATGAACAAAAAGCCAAGGAAGATCAACTTTTTTAGCATTTGATAAAGATACAAGGTACTGATGCAAGTAGCAAGGGCGGCAATCGTGAATCGGCAATGGGTTCGCGAAATTCGAGCCTCACTCAATCGTGAAACGTCAAACGTGAAACCGCGACGCGGCATCTTTGCCCTCTGCCCTTTGCCTTTATCAACTCTATTAACCCTATCAACGCTATCAACTTTCTCCTTATTCATCCAAACCTTCTTCTACCTGGTCAACTCGTTAACTGGTCAACTTTTCAACTTATATTTGCCCCCTATGGCAAAAAAAGTAAGGGTACGATTCGCGCCCAGTCCAACAGGCGGCCTTCATTTAGGCGGGGTAAGAACGGTTCTATACAATTATCTGTTTGCCCGCCAGCATGGGGGCGATTTTGTGCTGCGTATTGAAGATACCGACCAAAGCCGCTATGTGCCGGGCGCCGAAGAATATATTTATGAGTGTTTAAAATGGTGCGGACTAAACCCTGATGAAAGTCCGCTGGCAGGCGGTCCCTTTGCGCCTTATCGCCAAAGCGAGCGCAAAAGCCTGTACAGACAATATGCTGAATTTTTAGTGCAGGAAGGAAAAGCCTATTACGCATTCGACCGGCCCGAAGAACTGGAGTCGATGCGCGAACGGTTTAAAACAGCCGAAA
The DNA here is from genome assembly GCF_045805085.1 of Niastella sp. NCBI lineage: Bacteria > Pseudomonadati > Bacteroidota > Chitinophagia > Chitinophagales > Chitinophagaceae > Niastella > Niastella sp. The sequence goes on along the minus strand of NZ_JBJMLX010000521.1, from coordinate 5,488 downwards.
ATCCTTCTCCCCAATACGATCACAAAGTACGGCAGGACATGCGCAATTCCTGTTCTCTTACTTTCGAAGAAACCGAGCGCCTGCTGGCAGATGGCGTTCCACACGTGATCCGCATTCGCATGCCGGAAAATGAAACAGTGTCCTTTACCGATATGATCCGGGGCGAAGTGAGTTTTCATACCGATCTGGTGGATGATAAAGTATTATTAAAAGCCGATGGTATGCCTACCTATCACCTGGCGGTGGTGGTAGATGATTACCTCATGAAAATAACCCACGCTTTCAGAGGGGAAGAATGGTTACCCAGCGCGCCCGTTCATATTTTATTATGGAAGTACCTGGGCTGGGAAGCAGAGATGCCCCAATGGGCGCACCTGCCATTGATCTTAAAACCCGATGGCAATGGTAAACTGAGCAAACGTGATGGTGACAGGCTGGGCTTCCCCGTATTTGCCATGAACTGGGCCACCAAAAAAGAAGACGGCACTACGGAGCTAACAAAAGGCTTTCGTGAAATGGGCTTTTTACCCGAAGCTTTTATCAATATGCTGGCCATGCTGGGCTGGAACGATGGTACCGATCAGGAGCTTTTCACGCTTGATGAACTGATTCAAAAGTTCTCCATCGATCGCGTGCATAAAGGCGGCGCCAGGTTCGATTTTGAAAAAGCGAAATGGTTCAACCATGAATGGATCAAGAAGGCGGATGCCGGCAGTCTGAAAGCAGATGTAAGACGGGTACTTGGCGAGAAAGGCCTTTTCATCATTGACGACGCCCAACTGGAGAAAGTGATTACCCTGGTAAAAGAGCGTTGCACTTTACTTGCTGATTTTGCTGAGCAGGCAGGTTTCTTTTTCCAAACACCGCAGCAGTGGGATGTTGATGCCATAAAACCCAAGTGGAATGAAGCCAAGCAAACCTTTTTTGGTGATGTTATTACTTATCTGCAACAACAAACCAACTGGAATGCCGCTGACCTGGAACACGGATTTAAAGAACTGGCCGCTGCCAAACAAATAAAAGCCGGTGAAGTATTGTTGCCTTTGCGTATAATGCTGGTAGGTGGTAAGTTTGGCCCGGGGGTTTTTGATATAGCCACAATTATTGGGAAGGAAGAAACAGTGAAAAGGATCAATAATGTATTGGCGCTATTAAAATAGCTGTAACATATTAGGAAAAGAGGGTCCCAAATGGCGACCCTCTTTTTTATTGTTAGAAGTTTCTGTGCGTAGAAACCCAATTGGCAATATAACCAGCTATCTCCATCGTCGGCGTCCCGGGTGCAAATAACTTGCCAACGCCCATGGCATTTAACTCCTGCATATCTTCTTCAGGAATAATTCCCCCGCCCGTAAGCAGTACATCATCCATTCCTTTTTCTTTCATCAATGCCACTACTTTGGGAAAAACGGTCATGTGTGCGCCAGACAGTATACTAATACCAATGGCATCCACGTCTTCCTGTAACGCGGCATTCACTACCATCTCAGGCGTTTGCCGAAGGCCGGTATAAATCACCTCCATCCCGGCATCGCGCAAGGCCGTGGCAATCACCTTGGCGCCCCGGTCGTGCCCATCCAGTCCAACTTTTGCAACCAGCACCCGTAACGGGCGATTAACTTTTTGAGTCATGCAAGCAACATTTAAGTGTTCAAAAATACGGTTTTTCCAAAGGCTGCATTTTTCTTTGCCCGCCGAAGCTTTAGCGAAGGCGGGTAATTCCCTTTTTATTTAGATTTACAACACTATTGTATACATTAAAACCTGTAACATGTATTCTGCCATAACTACATCGATTGAAAATGCGCTCCTGCTCATTACCATTAACCGGCCCGATAAACTGAATGCACTGAATAAAACCGTGCTTGACGAATTAAATTCAGCCGTTGATGAAATTTATAACAACCCATCTATAAAGTCTGCCATCATCATTGGGGCCGGGGCCAAAGCGTTTGTGGCCGGCGCCGATATCAGCGAATTCCAGGGATTGAAACATAGCGAAGGAATGGCCCTCGCACAAAAAGGCCAGGATATTTTCAAAAAAATTGAAGACTCACCCAAACCCATTATAGCAGCCGTAAATGGCTTTGCCCTTGGCGGTGGTTGCGAACTGGCCATGGCCTGTCATTTCAGAATAGCGGCCGACAATGCGAAATTCGGCCAGCCCGAAGTAAACCTGGGTTTAATACCCGGTTATGGCGGCACCCAACGATTAACACAATTGATCGGCAAAGGAAGAGCCATTGAATTTATGATTACCGGTAATATGCTCGATGCGGCTACTGCCCTTCAATACGGACTGGTAAATTATGTTGTGCCGCAGGAAGAACTGCTGAATAAAGCCAAATCTATTTTAGAAGGGGTGAACACCAAAGCGCCACTGGCCGTTGGCCGTTGTATAAAAGCGGCCAATGCGGTTTTCGATCATACAAAAGATGGCTATGCGGAAGAAGTAAAACTCTTTGGCGAATGCTTTGCCACAGAGGATATGATTGAGGGAACCAATGCATTTTTGGAGAAAAGAAAACCTAATTTCTCAGGGAAGTAATCCCGTTGCAGGTTACAGGGAATACAAACCCCTGAAACCTGAAACCTGGGACCTGGAACCTGCATTTCCCGCAATCGTTTGCTCCACTTATCTTCCATCTACATTCTTTATCTTTCAGCAGCATGGAAAAGAAACTCCCCACTATAAAAGAGATTGCCCGCCGGCTGAATATATCCGCCTCTACTGTTTCCCGTGCCTTGCACGATCATCCCAGTATTGGCCTGCGTACTAAAATGGCGGTGAAGAAACTGGCTGCTGAATTGAACTATGAGCCCAATCAAACCGCTATCTTCTTCAAACAGCGGAAAACATTCACTATCGGCCTGGTACTGCCCAATCTGCGGGAAGAATTTTTTTCTGCCGCCATCAATGGCATCGATGATGTAGCGCTCGATCATAATTATATTGTGTTGATCGGCCAAAGCCACGACGACCTGGCCCGCGAACAAAAACTGGTGGAAACCATGAAGAACCACCGGGTGGATGGCATCCTGGCTTCTATTTCAAGCAGCACCACGCACATTGAGCATTTTGAGCAAATGAAGAACTATGACATTCCCGTGGTGTTCTTCGACCGGGTGCCCGATGCCAAAGACATTCATTCGGTGAGATGCAACCTGTACGACAGTTCGGTGGAAGCGGTGGAATGGCTTATTAAGAATGGGCATAAACGCATTGGGTATCTGCAGGGCCCGCCTACCCTGAATATGAAGAACGAACGGCTAGATGGCTATGTAGAAGCGCATAAAAAGCACAAATTGCCTGTCGACGAATCGTTGATCGTAAGCACCGATCTGTCAGTTGAAGGCACCAGGAATGCCGTAGACGCGTTATTACAGCTTAAGAAACGACCCACTGCCATTCTTTCCTTCAACGACTATGTTACCCTCGACGCCATCCAATACGCCCGGCAGAAAAAACTGGCCATCAATAAAGACATCTGTTTTGTAAGCTATGCCAATGTGCCGGTGACCCAGTATGTGGAATATCCCCCGCTGGCCTCGGTGGAGCAGTTCCCCTACGACCAGGGCGTGAGCGCCACCGAGCTGTTATTCCGCCTTATTGACAAAAAAGTAGCCGGACAGGAATCGCCATATGAGAATATTGTATTAAGAAGTGAATTGATAATCCGGTAAAGCAAGGGGTGGGTCGCTCTTTCCGGAGCGGCTCACCCTGCATAATTAAAAGGTATTAAAAGGTGAGCCTCCCTTGAGAGGGAGACCCACCTTTAGCAGAAACCGTGTATTTTTGCGCAAATTTTACAATATGGAATTCCGGATAGAAAAAGATACCATGGGAGAAGTGCAGGTTCCTGCCGATGCCCTGTATGGCGCCCAAACACAGCGCAGTATTGACAACTTCAAAATTGCACAGGATATCAATAGAATGCCCAAAGAGATCATCAAGGCATTTGCATACCTGAAAAAAGCGGCCGCTATCACCAATTTCGAAGCAGGTGTTCTGCCCAAGGATAAATGCGATGTTATTGGCCAGGCCTGTGATGAAATTCTGGAAGGAAAACTGGATGCTTATTTCCCCCTGGTAGTTTGGCAAACCGGTTCCGGCACCCAAAGCAACATGAACGTAAATGAGGTGGTTGCTTACCGCGGACATATTATTAAAGGCGGCAAACTGACCGATAAAGAAAAATTCCTCCACCCCAACGACGATGTAAACAAATCGCAGTCTTCGAACGACACCTTCCCCACCGCCATGCACATTGCGGCGTACAAAATACTGGTAGAAGTTACCATTCCGGGTATTGAGAAATTACGCAATACCCTGGCTGAAAAAAGCATACAGTTCATGCACGTGGTAAAGATCGGCCGTACGCACTTTATGGACGCTACGCCGCTTACCGTTGGCCAGGAGTTCAGTGGTTATGTATCACAACTCGATCATGGCTTACGCGCCATTAAAAACACCCTGGCGCACCTGAGCGAGCTGGCATTGGGTGGAACCGCCGTTGGTACCGGCATTAACACGCCGCCCAATTATTCTGAAAATGTTGCCAAACATATTGCTGCCTTAACCGGGCTGCCATTTGTTACGGCTGAAAATAAATTCGAGGCCCTGGCTGCTCACGATGCTATCGTAGAAGCCCATGGCGCCTTAAAAACTGTTGCCGTTAGCCTTATGAAAATAGCCAACGATATCCGGATGCTGTCTTCAGGGCCCCGCAGCGGTATTGGCGAACTGTTCATCCCCGATAACGAACCCGGTTCTTCCATTATGCCTGGTAAAGTAAACCCCACCCAGTGCGAAGCATTGACCATGATCGCTGCACAGGTAATGGGTAACGATGTGGCTATTAGCATCGGCGGCGCCAATGGACATTTTGAACTGAACGTGTTCAAACCGGTAATGATCTACAACTTCCTGCACAGCGCCCGCCTTATTGGTGATGGTTGTGTAAGCTTTAATGATAAATGTGCCGTTGGGGTTGAACCTATCGAGGCCAACATTAAAAAACACGTAGACAACTCCCTGATGCTGGTAACTTCTTTGAATACAAAGATCGGTTATTACAAAGCTGCAGAGATTGCTCAAAAGGCCCACAAAGAAGGTACTACCTTAAAAGAAATGGCCGTGAAGCTGGGTTATGTTACCCCCGAGCAATTCGACGAATGGGTTGTTCCGAAAGATATGGTGGGAAAGATTTAAATTATTGAGAGGGTGGGTCGCTCTTCCAGAGCGGCTCACCCTTTTAAGGTGAGCGATCCGCCGGCTGGCGGATGACCCACCTTAAAAAAACAAAATGTCGAAGTGAAACCACTTCGACATTTTTATTTGTAATGCTTTATATTAAGTTCCTACTGCCCGGTATACACTTTCACAGTATCTTTTAACTGGTCATCATTTTGAATGGTAACCGGTGCATCTTCTAACGGACTCTTTTTGAAAAATCTTTTCTGGAAGATCAGGATGGCAATAACGCCC